>NZ_JABXWS010000077.1:0-133451 GCF_015594425.1 Novosphingobium sp. HR1a | reverse complement strand
CCGGCAGCTTTCCCATCCCATACGTGTAACGCTGGCCGTAACGAGACCGGCAGGTGCTGGACGATATACAGAGGTTCGCCGCCATTCCCACCCGCAAAATGGAGAGGGCTGCTGCTGACCAACTCACCCCATTTGATTAGCTCAGCTTATCGCGACATGCGTACTTGGCCGTCTAATCGCTAAGAGGCTGTCGCGCTAACCTCTGCCTCGAAGCAAGAGGACACCCTCTACCTCTCAGAGGACGCCTTCCCGAAGGCAACCGGCACCAGCGACAAGGAATTTTTCAAGATGTCTGGTGCCCGGCACATCGAGACCTACTGGGTGCCTGAGTACGTCGAGCTCGCGCTCAGCAAGCTGGTGCCGTTCTTGTCGCGCACGTTGAGCGCCTGAAGGGTCGCGGTCAGGTAGCCCGCGTTCCCTCCCACGGCACCGTCATTTTCGAGAAGGATGGATTATCGGTATGAAGACAATCACGCGCAGCCTCATCCTCATGTCAGGCACAATGCTCGGTTTAGGGATACCGGGTTTGGCCCAGGCTCAGACCCCCGCAGCGAAGACCGCCAGCCAGCCGTCGCGCGCGCAGCAACTGATGGGCGACATCGATCCCAAGCTGGCTCAGCTGACGGACGAAGTCCTGCTCGGTGATGTATGGGAACGGCCTGGCCTCGCCAAGCGGGACCGTAGCCTCGTCACTGTCGCGGCGCTGATCGCCCTCAATCACCCCGAACAGTTGCGCTCACATATGCAACTCGCACGCCGCAATGGCGTCACTGAGACAGAGATCGTCGAGGCCATCACGCAGCTCGCCTTCTATGCGGGCTGGCCCAATGCGATCAACGCCGTCGGCGTCGCACGTGAGGTGTTTCATCCCAAGAGCGAGGCTGAATGATGCGCGGACTGAGAAAAGCGGCGATGACCATCGGCGCGGCATGTCTGCCGATGCCTGCCGTGGCTGGCGACAACCAAGGAACGATATCGGGTGTTTCCGTCATCCGGGAAGGCTCGAGCGATAAATCCATTGGCGCGGCCGCCAACTTCACGGGGACCGCGCAAGTCGAGGGCCGCTTCCAGCGCGAGGCGCCGGCACGTATCGGCGGCGGCACCGTAACCTTCGCGCACGGCGCGCATACCGCGTGGCACACGCATCCGCTCGGCCAGACCCTCGTGGTTACGCGCGGTCACGGTTTCGTGCAGCAATGGGGGCAGCCGGCCGAGCGGTTCGGACCGGGCGATGTCGTCTGGATCGGCCCCGGCATCAAGCATTGGCACGGCGCAGGGCCCGACGAAGCAATGACCCACGTTGCGTTGACGGAGAGCAGCAATGGCCAGTCCGTCGCATGGGATGAGCTTGTCAGCGATGCCCAGTACGCGGACGCGGTCGGCCATTAGCCGCGATAGCGCAAAGTCTCCACGAACAGCGCGAAAGCCGGCGATGCGTGGCGACGGCTGGGATAATAGAGGTGGTAGCCGGGAAAGGGTTCGCACCAGTCTTCCATCACCCGGATGAGCTCTCCACGCTCGATGTGGGGCATCACCTGATCCTCCGGGAGATAGGCAAGTCCCAGCCCATCGAGTGCCGAGTTGAGGCGCAGACTGATGTTGTTGAAAACCAGCTGCCCTTCGATCCGGACATTGACCTCGTGCCCGTCCTTGTCGAGATCCCAGGGAAAGATGCCGCCATAGGTCGGCAGCCGGATGCCGATGCAGTTATGAGCGGTCAGATCCTGGGGTGAACGCGGCGCGGGATAGCGGGTGAAATAGTCGGGCGAGCCGACGACGGCCATGCGCAGGTCTGGACCGATGCGTACCGCGATCATGTCCTTGGCCAGCTGGTCGCCCAGGCGCACCCCGGCATCGAACCCCCCGGCGACGATATCGGTCAGTCCATAATCGACGACGATCTCTACGCTGATATCGGGATTGTCAGGCAGCAACTTGCGCAACGCCGGCTGCAGAACGGACACTGCGGGATGCTCTCCCGCGTTGATGCGGATCTTGCCGGAGGGCTTGTCGCGTAATTGGCTGAGCGAGGCCAGTTCCTGTGCGATCTCCTCAAAACGCGGCGCCACAGTATCGAACAGGCGGTGACCCGCTTCGGTTGGTGAGACGCTGCGGGTCGTTCGGGTCAGCAGGCGCAGGCCCAGTCTTTCCTCTAGCCCCCTAATCGTCTGGCTGAGCGCCGACTGAGAAACACCCAACTGAGCCGCCGCGCGCGTGAAGCTGCGTTCGCGAGCTACCATCACGAAAGCCGCCAGCTCATTGTAGTTCTCGCCTGCCATTGATTAGACCACCTTATGGCGACATGCCGATTATGGCGCCTAATCGCATTCCGGTGCTGAGGCTATATCCAAACCGACAATTCCCCGTGCTGCCTGTGCCGGATTGCCGGGCAGCCTGACGAACCTTCGGATCGACCTCACAATGACGCAGCGCCTTCAACCTTCCGGCGAACCGCACAAGAGCGCCATTCTGGCGATCATCCTCGTGAGCTACGTGATGATCGTTCTCGACATCTCGGTCGTGCTAACCGGCTTGCCCAAGATCCACGACCAGCTTGGCTTCAGCGAGGCCAACCTCGCCTGGGTGCAGAGCGCCTACACGCTGACTTTCGGGGGCTTCATGCTGCTGGGCGCGCGCGCGGGAGACATCCTCGGACGGCGGCGGATGTTCGTGACGGGCCTTGCCATCTTCACGCTGGCATCCCTCGCAATCGGTGCGTCGCCGTCAGCCACTTGGATGCTGTGGTGGCGGGCGATCCAGGGCCTTGGCGCAGCCGTTCTGGCGCCTTCGACCCTGGCCCTGCTTCAAACTAACTTCGCCGAAGGTCATGAACGCACTCGTGCCGTTTCGTATTATGCGGCGGCCGCAGGTGCATCGGCGACGGTCGGACTGGTCCTTGGCGGCGTCTTGGCCGAATGGGTGTCCTGGCGCGCCGGGTTTTACATCAACCTGCCAGTCGGCATCGGCCTTATCATCGCGTCCTATCGCTGTATCGAGGAGACGCCAAAGCACACAGGTCGCTTCGATCTGCTTGGCGCCCTCACTTCCACGCTGGGCATAGGTGGTCTGGTCTTCGGCTTAATCCGGTCGGCGCAAAACGGATGGAGTGATCCGATCACGATCGTGTCGATTGCCTCAGCGGTCGTGCTCATCGCCGTATTCGTCATGATCGAGCGTCGCGCTGCCCAACCGATCCTGCCGCTGGATCTCTTTTCGAGCCGGGTGCGTTCGGGCGCCTATGCTGCCCGGGTGCTCTATCTGGCCGCCATGGTCGGGTTCTTCTTCTTTACGACCCTCTACCTGCAGGAGGTGAAGGGCTACGGCCCGGCAAAAAGCGGTCTCGCGTTCATCCCGGCGACCATTCTCCATGTGCCTTTCGCCATTGCATTTCCCCGACTGGTCAAGACGTTCAGCGCGAACCGCCTGATGGTCGTGGGCATCGTCATCGGTATCGCGGGTATGGCGCGGCTGAGCTTCGCGGACGCGGGCTCACCCTACATTGCGGGGGTCGCACTGCCGATGCTGCTGATTGGCGTGAGCCAGGGCCTGACGCTCAGCCCGCTGACGTCGGCGGGCGTGGCCGGGGTGGATAACGCGAATGCAGGCGCTGCCTCGGGGGCCGTCAACGTCGCGCACCAGATCGGCAGTTCCGTTGGTCTCAGCGTCCTCGTCGCGGTCGCGGGCGTCGCAAGCGCTGGGCTTCAGGGACAGGCTTTCGCCGTCAGGCGCATTGGCGCCGCGTTCGAAACCGGCACGGTGATGCTGGTTCTCGCCTTGCTGGTGGTGCTCACCACGATCGTCGCCGCAGACAAAGTCTCACAAACCAGACCCTTGGGCGCCACCGGCGCCGCTTGAACAAAGGACAGTTCCCATGAAAACACGTGAACTCGGCCGTACTGGCCTCGAAGTTTCGGAAATCGGCTTTGGCTGCATGGGTCTCAGCTTCGGCTATGGCCCCCCGATGGAGCGCAGCGCAGCAGTAACGCTGATCCGCGATGCCTACGCGCGAGGGGTGACCTTCTTCGACACGGCGGAAGCCTATGGCCCCGGTCTCAACGAGGAAGTGGTGGGCGAGGCGCTGGAGCCAATCCGCGACGAGGTGGTGATCGCAACCAAGTTCGGCTTCGTGAACGGCGTTCCGGCGCAGGGCCTCGACAGCCGCCCGGAGCGTATCCGCCAGGTTGCCGACGAGGCGCTGGGGCGCCTGCGCACCGACAGCATCGATCTGTTCTATCAGCACCGCGTCGATCCCAACGTGCCGATCGAGGATGTGGCAGGCACCGTGAAAGACCTGATCGCAGCGGGCAAGGTCAAGCATTTCGGTATGTCCGAGGCCGGGATAGATGCGATCCGCCGTGCCCATACCGTGCAGCCGGTGGCAGCGCTGCAGAGCGAATATTCGATGTTCTGGCGCGAGCCGGAGAATGCACTGCTGCCGGTGCTCGATGAACTCGGGATCGGCTTCGTCCCGTTCGCTCCGCTGGGCAAAGGCTTCCTGACGGGCAAGATGAGCGCCGATACGGTGTTCGCCAAGGATGACTTCCGCAGCACGGTTCCGCGCTTCCAGACCGACGCCCTTGAGGCCAACCGGGCTCTCGTCGAACTGGTCACGAGCCTCGCGGCCGAGAAGAACGCAACCCCCGCGCAGGTGGCTTTGGCCTGGCTGCTGGCCCAGCGCCCCTCGATCGTGCCGATTCCCGGCACGACCAAGCTGCACCGGCTTGAAGAAAACCTCGGTGCTGTCGCCCTGGAACTGAGCGAGCCTGATCTGGCCCGTATTCGCGACGCGTTGACCGCTATCGAACTGGTGGGCGAGCGCTATCCGGCATCCGCGCAGAGCCTCGTCAATCGCTGATTTGAAACTAAGGATTTCCCATGTCCCAATCCGTTCCCAGCGTCACGTTGAACAACGGCGTGGAAATGCCCAGCCTCGGCTTTGGCGTTTTCCAGGTTCCCGATCCGTCAGAATGCGAGCGCAGCGTGCGTGACGCCATAGATGTCGGCTACCGCCTGCTCGATACCGCCACGTCCTATGGCAATGAAGAAGCCGTCGGGTACGCCATCCGTAGGCACGGCATCGACCGCCGCGAGCTGTTCGTCACCACCAAGCTGTGGATCGAGGACGCCAGCTATGACGGCGCGAAGGCGGCCTTCGAGCGTTCGCTCAACAAGCTGCAGCTCGACTATCTTGACCTCTGGCTGATCCATCAGCCCTACGGCGACGTTTACGGCGCATGGCGGGCCATGCAGGACCTGCACCGCGAAGGCCGCATCCGGGCCATCGGTGTGAGCAACTTCTATCCCGATCGCCTTCTGGATTTCGTGCTGCACAACGAGATCGCGCCCGCTGTCAACCAGATCGAGATTCACCCCTTCCACCAGCAGGACGAGGCGCATGCCTTGCTCGAGGAATACAAGGTTCAGGCGGACGCCTGGGGACCTTTCGCCGAAGGCAAGAACGGACTGTTCAGCAACGAGTTGCTCGCCTCGATCGGTGCTAAGCACGGCAAAAGCACCGCCCAGGTCGTCCTGCGCTGGCTGAACCAGCGCGGTATCGTCGCGATCCCCAAGTCGGTCCGTAAGGAGCGCATGGCCGAGAACTTCGCGATCTTCGACTTTGCCCTCGATGACGAGGATATCGCCGCGATCGCCACGCTCGACCAGAAGGCCAGCAGCTTCTTCGACCATCGCGATCCGGCGATGGTGAAATGGCTCGGCACCCGCAAGCTCTGATCGAAAGGCGAAACCATGTCAGATGAAGCAGCATCAGGGCAGGTCAGCCGGCGTGGCCGGTACGGGCGTTGCCCTCGCGGCGCTCGGCGCGGGTACAGGCAGGGCAGCCAGCGCCACCGCAGCAACGGCCCCAGGCAAGGCGGACCAGGCCGGCGATCGTCGCAAACTGGGCTCGCTTGAGGTCTCCGCCGTCGGTCTCGGTGTCCAGAACATGCACCGGACCTATCAGACGACCATTCCAGACCGTGCGGAGATGATCCGCGTCATACGCGCGGCTTATGATAGCGGCGTCACCCTGTTCGACACGGCGGAAGTTTCTTGATTGCCCATGGTATGGCAGCCGCCAGATGGTCCGACTTCTGCATGATGTCGGTCGCCGGCGGGTGCGGCGGCTGATGGGGAAGATGGGCCTGACACCGATCTACCAGCGATCCGCATCCACAACACCGGATCTATCCGTACCTGCTGCACAAGCTGGCGATTGAGCGGCCCAATCATGTGTGGTGCGCCGACGGGACCTACATCCCGATGCGGCGTGGTTCCTATACCTGGTAGCGATCATGGATTGGGCGACCCGCAAAGTGCTGGCCTGGCGCCTGTCGAACACGATGGGTGCTGGCTTCTGCGTCTGACTCGACGACGGGGCCAAGCACAACAACCGCCATCTTGGATTCCACCGCATAAATCAACAAATGACAATAACTTTTATCAATGTTTAATTTTGGGATGTCCGTGTATGCGATGAGGGTGCGAACAGGTTCGTGAACAAACTCAGTGAACTGGTCGAGCTGGCGCCCGATGATGTCGCAATGTTGGAAGCAGTCACGGCGCGAAGTCGGAAATATGCCGCTCGGCAGGATGTAATCCGCGAAGGTGACAGACCCGGCCCGGTGTTCGTATTGCTTGAAGGCTGGGCTTGCCGCTACAAGATTCTGCCGAGTGGAACGCGGCAGGTGATGGCATTCCTGATGCTTGGCGACTCATGCTATCTTCACGTGAATATTCTGGCGGAGATGGACCACAGCATCCAGGCAATTTCCCCGGCGATGATAGCCACTATCTCGCGATCCGAAATGCAGGAAATACTGGATGATTATCCGAACATCGCGCGGGCCATGTACGCAGCGCAGCCCATCGACGAGGCGACAATGCGGGCCTGGATCGTCAGCATGGGACGCCGCAGCAACATCGAGCGCGCGGCGTACCTGATGTGCGAACTCTATGTCCGCGCAAGGAGTATCGGCTTGGCTGACGACGACAGTTTTGCATTTCCCTTATCCCAGCTGATACTTGCGGATGCGCTCGGAATGACGGCTGTGCACATTAACAGGGTACTCAAGGAATTGCAGCTGCGCGGAGCGACGGAGCTAAATCGCGGCAGTCCGAACATTATTAATCCGACAAAACGCGTTCAGATAGCCGGGTTTGACGAGAACTACCTTCATCGACGTTTGAATAATACGTTTTGAACTACGGCAGAAAAGTGTGCCTTGGGTTCCCATGGCCGCGCAATCACAAGGTGCCGATGGGTATTGCTATCGTTACGCCCAGCCCCGGCATTTTATCTTCCAGTCTGATTTCACCGCCATGGGCACTCGCAACCGCCGCCGCCAGGCTCAACCCAAGACCGTTACCCGGCGTCGTCCGGCTCGCTTCGCCACGGTAGAAGCGGCGGACCAGGGCCGATCGTTCCTTGTCGGAAACGCCAGGACCATTGTCCGCTATCTCAACCAGGGCGAAACTGGCCGATTGCCGTAACGAGAGGCGGATTTGTGTTCCTCGCGGCGTATGAATGCGCGCATTGTCGAGAATGTTGCTGGCCGCCTGCGCGAGAAGTTCACGGTCGCCAGCCACGTGAATATCGGGCTCGATCGCCCATATCAACTCTTGCCCGCAGTCCAGTAAAGCGGGCTGGAAACCATCGGCGACAACTTCGACGAGCGCGGACAAATCGATCCGCGCAAACCCTCTACTCAGGCCGCCGCCTTCCACTTCGGTTATGCGTAATATGGCGCTGAAGAGTCGAAGAAGATGGTCGCCCTGCGCTATAGCCCGTTCAACGGCTCCTTCGGTTTGCCCGACCTGATCGAGTTCGCCGCGCAGCCGTAGCAGCGGGGTGCGAAGGTCATGGGCCACGTCGCTGGATACCTGGCGCAAGTTCTCCATCAATCCTGCGATGCGATCGAGCATGGCGTTGAGTGCACAAGCGACCCTGTCGAACTCATCTTGTCGGCCGCTGACGGCAATGCGACGGGTTAGATCGCCGGCGACGACGGCGTTGGCGGTTTCGGTCACGACCGACAGTCGATGCACCAGATAACGGCCAAGCAGCACGGCGCCGATGGCTCCGGTCGCAAGTACCAGTACGAATGCACCGCCGAACAGTGCGAGGATGGTGCGATCGATCGCCGCGATCGCCACTGAATCGAGCCCCACCGCCAACCTGCTGCCGTCGGAAAGCGTAACCGCCTTGATGCGGATCGTGCCATCCTCATCGCGCATTCCTGGCAATCGGGCGGTCGTGAAACCAACCGCCGGCTTGGCGAACGCAGCATGCCCTCCCAGCCGTCGGCCTGTGGTTGCGAACAGCGCGTAGCTGAAGGCATGCCGGGTTCGCCACGCTTCGCGTCGCTCGATCTCGCGGATAAGAGCGGCATCCAGTCCTTCCTGCGCAAGATCTTCGAGTTCTTCGGCGATCACTCCGTCGCGCTGATGCCGGAATTGCGCATCGGCGGCGAAATAGACGGCCGTGCCCAAGACCAGGATCGCAGCCGCGAATGCCCCGGCGTAGGAGAATGCAATCCGATATGCGGCGCTTGAGCGGATGTCAGGCATCGATGCGCATGCGATATCCCACGCCCCGGACGGTCTCGATCAAATCGCAATGGAACCCTTCGCGAAGCTTGGAACGCATCCGACTGAGATGGCTTTCGACGATGTTCGTCTCAGGATCGAAATGAAATCCCCATACCTGCTCGAGTATCATGGTCCGGGTCACCGCCTTGCCGGCGTTGCGCATCAGCACTTCCAGGATACCGAATTCGCGCGGCTGCAAGTGGATGGGACGCCGTCCACGCGTCACTTCCCGGCGCAGCATGTCGATCACGACATCGCCCACTTCCAGACGGGTCACCGCGGAGTTGATCGGCGGGCGACGCAGCAGGGCATTCACTCTCGCGACCAGTTCTGCCAGAGCAAAAGGCTTCACGAGATAATCGTCCGCGCCTGCATCCAGCCCGGCTACGCGATCCGCGATGCCGCCCTTGGCCGTGAGCACCAGGACAGGTGCCAATACCCCCGCCTCGCGCAGTTTTCTGAGGACATCCAGCCCCTCCAGCCCTGGAAGCATGCGGTCGAGGATTACGATGTCGAAACTCTCGCCGGTTCCAGCCTCGATTGCTTCCAGGCCGCTTTCGACCATATGGACCGCAATGCTGCAGGCGGCGAGGCCGCGTTTGACAAAAACGGCCGTTGCCGGATCGTCTTCAGCCAGAAGTGCGCGCACGATAGCAAACTCCTGCAGTTTCACCCTGCGGCGGTGATTAACCGGGGCCCCGCACGCCAGCCCCGTGTGCCAACAACGAGGCCGTACGAAAAGAGCGTTTACCCCCGTCGAATACGCTTGCCCTGAAAGTAGTGCAGCAGGAACATCGGCAAGGCGAGGATCCCCACGATCCAGTGTGCGGTGCTCGTCACCCCTCGCCAATCCTCGTCCCCCACATAATAGAGCATGAAGCCGCTGACGATGAGCAGCCCGGCCACGCTCAGCAACGAAATGCCCAGCGCCCGCTGGCTCCTGTATGTCCAGCCGCGCCAGACGTGCACGACCAGCAAGCTTCCGAGCCCCAGCAGCACGATCTGCATGGCGGCGCCGTGAATGCGCAGCATCCACGGTTCCAGCGGGTTGGCTTCGGGGCCGAAGTCGCTCTGCACCTGGATGAAGTTGTGCAGCAGCAGCCACGCTACGCCACTGATCCAGAGGGCAGCGCAGCCCCAGCACAAGAGGCGGACTTGCCAGCGTGCGAGCTTGGCGGTCTTGAGATGCAGCATCAGTGGAGCACCCTCAAAGCGCGTCGGTCGATCAGTTTGGCATTCAAGTCGGCAAGAACGCGCTCGGCCATCGCCGGGGATGCAAGAGCGACTTTGGTCATGGCGTCGGCGATGACGCACCGATCGGCGATGACAGTCACGGCATTGTCGGCCAGTACCGGGGCTTGCCGCAGGACATGGGGACTGGTTGCACCTGCGTGATGCCGGCGGCGGTCGTGAAGATTGCTCGAACTCGCCAGGGCCGCATTCCGAACGGCAAGAGAGCCGCCAATCGTTTCATCGGCTTCCCTCAGGTGCACGATTTCCTCCCATTCCCCGAAGACCCGCAGATCGCCCCCGGCATTGACGGTTCCAGACGAGGCCCCAGCTTCCATCAAAGCATCCACGGCGCAATCGACCGCATATCCCTTGGCGATGCCGCCAAGGTCCAACAAAACGCGCCGGGAAACTGACACGTGTGTTTCGTCGAGGATTTCCACGTCGAGCATGCCGCCGTCCCATTCCTTGTCCCGATACCCGTTGGGTTCGGGCAGGAAGCCCCATTCTACCAGCCGGGTGCCCACCGCCGCATCGAACACGCCATCAGTGCGACGATAGAGGTCCTGTGCAAGCCGCAGGACCTCTATCGTCGCCGTGTCAACCGCCACGCCGGCGCCGGGGCGTGCTTTGCGCAATGCGGCCAGATCGCTGCCCTCCGAATGGAAGGACATCCGCGCGTGGATGTGCTCGATCCGGGCGAATGCGGAATCGATTGCCGCTGCCGCCACTTTCGGGACGGCGATCTCGACGAAAGTTCCCAGGATCGGTCGGCACCGCCGGGCATTTTCTTCACGCATGTGCAAGAACGATGGCATAAGTCGCCAGCACGCGCCTCACTCCGTCGGTGATATGCTTGCAGGAAAGCGTCGCTCCGGAGACATTCTTGATGTCGCCGCCGAGCTTCAACGACTGACCCGACCGCTTGCCGACGAACTGCTGTCGCCATCGCGGATCGCGGACCTGACCACCATACGCTTCGCGATAGTCGAGTATCTCGACATCGCGCACTGCCCCGCTGCCGTCCAACGACACAGCATAGGTGATGAACTCGTGCTTGCCCACCACTTCATCGACGATGAACCAGCCGCCGTCCGCCGCGCGCCAGGCGCGAAGATTGTGCGACAGGGGATTTTCCCCCGATGCCTTGCGGATCGCCGCGACCTGTTCGGCAGTCAACGTGCGGAATTGCGGCGTCAGGGCCTGGCGCGGGAACATCTGGTTCTGCGCCTGCTCGACCGTCAGGTATACGGTCGCCTGCGCTGGTGCAGCCAGGGTGAGCGTCGCCAGCGGAAGGATGCGATAGGAAAAATGTGCCATGGCGCGGTCCTAGAAATAATATCCGACCTTGAGACGGAAACGATACTTTTCGAAGTCGTCGGCATTCGTGATACCGTTGACGACAAAGCTCTCGGCAGCAGGATTAGCGTAGTCCTTCGCCCACGGCATCTGGAACAGCGTCGTGAACGTCGCAAAGAAGTGCCGGCCGCCGTAATGCATCGTCGGTCCAAGGTACCAGGCCTGGTTGGTGCGGTTGGAGGCCTTGAATGGATTGAGCCCTGCCCATTCGCGCTCGTTCTGCAATTCGCCGCCGACCGACCAGTTCGACGTGAAACGATAACTTCCAGCGAAACCGAAATTGACGTCGGTTTCCTTGTCCCAATGCGTAACGAATTCTTCAGAGGTGGGATCTGCGCTTGAATCGCCGAGCAGCTTGCGCCACTCGTAGCCCAGCGTTGCATTGGCCGCGAAGACCAGTTTGTCGTCCAGGAAATTCTTTTGAAGAATCAATCGCGCCTCCATCTCGCGCGTGCGCGGACCGATCGAGGGTTCCAGATAGAGCGCGACCCCGACGCCGTTCGTGTAGGGGCTTGAAATCCGGTAAATTCCTTCGACGGAAACGGATTCCAGACGTGCCTTGCTGAAGCGTCGAGCCGGGTCCGAGGCGAAGTCGGCAAACACTTCGGGCGGCATTGTATCGCCGCTGGGCGTGTTGCCCTTCACGTTCGCGTAAGCCAGGTTGGCGTAACCGGACAACTGGAAATTGTCCGTGACGCCGTGCGAAACTTCCGTGCGCGTCTGCAGCAGGTGAAAGTCCCCCTGCGAACGACCCTCGCGCAGCGTAACCCACTGTTCTACCTCCGATTGGTCTTTCGGCAGGGTATCGGTCGTGTAGATGTAACCGAACAGGGGTTCATCCGCGCAAGCGGGCGCCGCCACGAGGGTGCTTGCTACAAAAATTCCCCAAGCGCTCGTTTTCCAGTACGTCACGTCGTCCTCCATGATGCGATTAATTCGCATTACCGAGAAGCCCGACTTCGGTTGGTTATAAAGTCCCAATGTTCCTGAACAGCCGAGGGTAAGCGCGGCGTGCATGTCGATGCCGAGATCGTGGCGGGCGTGACGAAAGCGACCGCCGGGCTAGTCGTGCTTTTGGGCCGTTCCTACGACGGATCGGTGATCAGCGAGGTTGCGGAAGGCGCGGCTAACGTGAAGGGGCTGGTCTACGTCGCCGCTTTCGCTCCAGAGGCGGGCGAGACCGCACTCGGTCTGACCGGCAGGTTCCCCGGCAGCACGCTGCCGGGCGGAGCCAACGACCTGGACATTCAGCAGAAGCTCTTCCCTGCCCAGTTCGCCGCCGACGTGCCTGCGGCGCAGGCTCGACTGATGGCCGCCGGGCAGCTTCCCGTGATGGATGCGGTACTTTCCGAACCCTCTGCCCAACCGGCATGGAAGCATATGCCGTCATGGTTCGTCTATGGCGATGCCGACCGAAACATTCCCCCGGCCGCCATGCACTTCATGGCGCAACTGATCGAGCGCGCCGATGCGGTGCCCCATTCCCCCAGCGGCGCGTCAATCGCCCACGGCTTGCCGGACCGCAGCGCGAGTATACCATAAAGACCCGATCGGCGCCCGCGTCGGCTTTGCATGACAAGCGGCGCAGGAACGGATCAGAGCTTCATTGGAGTTAGGCATGTGATTGTCGAACTGGCCGTAACCCCATCCACCACTAGCTGCGCAGCGGCGAGCATCCTTGACGCTAACCTGCACATTGGTGGGTTCACCCGCTACGAAGGATTGCGGCGCAGGAAACACGGCATCGTTGCGCGGCGAAGATTCGTGACGCCACACCGGCCTGACGATCACCGCGCCATCGGGGAACGAGTGGATGCCCTTGCGATAGGCGCGCACCGCGATGGCGTTTCCGAGGGTGGCCCGGATATCATCGTTCTTCCCCGCCTCATGCGCAACGCTGATGAGCTTCCAGTCGCGGCATCCGGCGGGAAGGCACGCCATAGACCGGCGCGGCATCGGCTTCCCATCGCACAGTTCCGGCCGCCCCGGAGGCACCCAGCAAGACGAATGAGGCGCCAAGAATGCAGGACGAGATACGGATCATGCGCCCATCCTGCCGACATCGAGGACTGTCTTGGCAAATGCCACCGGCGCTTCCCGCGGCTGGTTGTGACCGACGCCACTCGCGATCAGCCGGTGCTAATAGGGTCCTGCAAACTTCGCGCGGTAAGCAGGCGGATCGGGATGCGGCGCACCATTGGCATCGCCCTCCACGGTGATGGCAAGGATTGTAACGAGCGGCCGGCACTTGAGAAAGCCACATCGTGCTTCATCGCAACCTCCGTTGATGAATGACAGGCAGGATTGTGGCTGCGGTCATTGCGGAACGCCCGTTATCGTTCGTTAGCGCGCGCACGCTGCACGAAGGGCCACTTACCGGGAGAGCACCACCCGACGTTCCATGCCAATCTCACGGAGCAAATGCCTCGTCGTGGCTCCCATCAGCGGTGCCCTGGCCGGAACCGAGCCGCCTGAAATTCTCAAGAATAGTCGCTTCCTGATCGAGCAACGCAGATTCTTGCCCTGAAGGATTACCGCCCAGTGCAGCCTCATTGTGCCGCTTTGCATCGATGAGTGCGCGTAGATTCGTGAAAGCCTCAAGAGGCTCATCGCCTCGCCAGATCATAGGTGTAGAGAGCACCCTGTCTGATACCATCTCAGTTGCATCGTCATACGTCCGATTGCAGGAATCGGCATCCAAAGTGCGCGCACTGATGGTGATAACAGGTCATTTTTGCATTTTCGTTCTGGCTAGGTTCAGACGGCCTCCAAGCTGCTTATGACACTTTTTGTATCTATGTTGTAAAATTGCAACTTAACTGCAACATTAAGCAATCATTGGGAAATCTTCTTTGAAAGCGTTGGCGAGCCGGGGCTAGAGGGCTCCCCATGAGCGTAAACACGCGCGCTCTGAGCGGCATCGACCGCACTTCCGGCGAGCTTGGTCACACATCTTGCCGGGGTAAAGGACAAGGAACGTAGACTTGAAGACACCCCCCCAGAAGGCCGTGCTGCGCAGCGCGACTTGCCTGACCGCATTCGCGTTGCTGTGCGGTACTGCTTATGCCCAGGACGCCGCCCCCCAGGCTGCCGACGCAGGCGAAGAGAACACCATCGTCGTCACCGGTTCGATCACCCGTAATCCGGCCGCCGCCACTGCCTCGCCGGTAGTATCGGTCACCGCGGACGATCTGAGCAAGCGCGGCATTACCACGGTATCGGACGCACTGCAGTCGCTGACCGCCAACAATGCGGGCACGATCCCCGCCAGTTGGTCGGCAAACGGTTTCACCACCGGCGCCACCGCCCCTTCGCTTCGCGGCTTCAACAACGCCTACACGCTGACCCTGTTCGACGGCATGCGCACCGCGTACTACCCGCTGGCGGACGACACCCAGCGCAACATCGTCGACATCAACTCGATCCCCAGCAGCTCGGTGCAGAGCATCGACACCTTGCTTGACGGCGCCTCGGCAACCTACGGTTCGGACGCGATCGCCGGTGTGGTCAACGTCATCACCAAGCGCCAGGTCCAGGGCCTGCACCTCGACGGTTCGATGGGTATCTCGCAGCGCGGCGACGGCGGCGAGCAGCGCATCAACGCGACCTACGGCTATGGCGACCTGAACGATCAGGGCTTCAACATCTATGCCAGCGCCGAGTACCAGCACAACGACTCGCTGTACCTGCGCGACCGCAGCGGGCCCTGGAGCACTGCCGACCAAAGCAGCATCTGCGGCACCGCCGAACAGGGCTGCCTGACCAACTCGATCCGCAACGGCATCCAGGCCGACGGCAGCTACAATGGCTTCCAGTCGACCACTGTCAACTTCGGCCAGTCCACCCAGACCACGATCGACGCCAATGGCAACTACGTTCCGGTCTACAGCACCGGCGACAAGCCCGCGATCCTCTACAATGGCTCGTATCAGTTGCTCAACGCAGGCGCCGGCTGCGGTGGCCTGACCGCGCAGACGCTGACCCCCGGCCAGCAGGCTTCGACCGCGAACGCGAACAACGGCGTCAGCAACGCGCCGTCGGTGGTCTGCCAGCAGGACCTCGTCAACGACTACAGCATGTACACGGCCGCAACGACCCGCAAGGGCGCGTCGCTGCGCGGCACGGTGAAGGTCGGCAGCAATGCCGAGGCCTTCATCGCGCTCAACTACTACAACGTGAAGACCGCCAACGAGAACGTGAACTCGTCTTGGGCGGGCCAGACCGCAGCGGGCGGCACCCAGATCGCCGCGACCAACGTATTCCTGCCGGTCTACGTCTGCCCCACCGGCACCGCGTCGGTCGTTGGCGGCAACCTGCTGGCGACGGGCTGCAACGCCTCGAACGGCACGCTGAACCCGAACAACCCTTACGCCGCGCAGGGCCAGCTCGCTCGTCTGAGCGGCATGCCCGACCAGCCGCGCCGCACCTACACCGACGCCAAGACCTATCGCATCGCGGCGGGCATCAACGGCAGCTTCGGTGACGGCTGGAACTACTCGGTCGGCGCGACGGCTTCGGAAGTCACGCTGGACGTCAAGAACACCGGCTACATCTACCTGCAGGGCCTGGCCAACGCCATCGCCCAGGGCACCTACAACTTCGTCGATCCTTCGGCGAATTCGGCTGAAGCCCGCCAGCAGATCTTCCCCGACCAGAACAAGCGCGCCACCTCCAAGCTGGCGCAGGTCATCGGCACGCTCAGCAAGGACGTGTTCGAACTGCCGGGCGGCATGGTCAACATCGCCGTCGCGGGCCAGTACCGCTACGAGTCGATCAACAACCCCAGCTCGAACGCCCCGGACAACGAAAATCCCTACGCGCGCTACTACGGCATCAATGCCGTGGGCGTGAAGGGCAACCGCGATATCTGGTCGACCTCGTACGAAATCTCCGTGCCGATCGTGGACCAGTTCCGCATGAAGTTCGACGGATCGTATGACCACTACTCGACCGGCCAGAAGAACTTCTCGCCCAAGTTCGAGGCGGAGTTCAAACCCGTCGACCAGCTCAAGCTGCGCGGCACGTTCTCCAAGGGCTTCCGTGCCCCGAACCTGAACGAATCGTTCCAGCTGCCCGCTACCGGCTACCAGAGCTCGCAGATCAACTGCACGCAGGCGCTCTATGCCGCCTTCTGCGACGCTCACAAGAGCAACCCCGCCTATTATGCAGGTACATATTCGCCGGGTTCGACCAATTCGGGGAACCCCGACCTGAAGGCGGAGAAGTCGACCTCGTACACGCTGGGCGCAGTGCTGCAGCCGACCCGCAACATCACGTTCACGCTCGATTACTGGCACACCAAGATCAAGAACCTGATCACCTCGGTCAGCATCGGCGACGCGATCCAGGAATACTACGCCAACAACGGCGTCGTGAACCTGCCGGGCGTCACCGTGCTTCCGGGGCAGGCGGATCCGCAAAACCCGGATGCGCTGCCGCTGCTGGGCCAGGTCGTCAGCTCGTTCAAGAACCAGAACGCGATGATGGGTTCGGGCATCGACTTCTCGGCCGATGCGCGCATCTACCTCAGCGACAAGATCACCTGGCAGAGCAAGGCCAACGCCTCGTATCTGATCCGTCTCCAGCAGGAGAACCAGGAGGCCGACGGCAGCACCACGATTTGGCGCTATGACGGTTCGCTGGGCGGCTGCAACCTGACCTCGTGCTCGGGCGCCCCGCGCTTCCGCGTGACCTGGCAGAATACGCTGGACTTCAACAACAAGGCCAGCCTGACCCTGACAGCAAACTACACCAGCGGCTATTCGTCGACTTCGGCGGATGCCGGCGGCGTCTACAAGAACTGCGCGGAAAGCGGCGATAACGGTCAGCTGCTGACGTACGGCAACGGCGATCCGGTGCAGTGCCACGGCCCGAGCACCTTCGATCTCGACGCACACGGCGAAGTCAAGGTCGCCGACCGCTTCAAGCTGTACTTCGACGTGCTGAACGTTCTTGACGGCAAGCCCAAGTACGATCCGAACGCGGGCTATGGCCTCTACCAGTTCAACCCGGCCTGGCAGGACCGTCTCTTCATGGGCCGTTACCTGCGCGTCGGTGCGAAGGTCGATTTCTAAGTCTTGACGAGGTGACCGTTCCCGCCGCTCCTGAATTCAGGAGCGGCGGGAACGCGAGGCGGGGCCAGGAAGGAGTGTCCCTTGTTCCTGGCCCCGCTTCGCAATCTTTCGAGATTCGGTTCAAAGTGTATAAGCGCTCTGTACGCTACGAGCGGCTGTAGACCCGTGACGTCGCCCAGGCACCACTTTGCAGACGGAATTACAGTTGTCTCTGCCCGTTGCCCGAGGCAAATATCTGTACTGCGTTCTCCTCAGTAGCATAAGAGTTTCACCGATGATCCGTGTCCTGGTGGTCGATGATCACCCAATCGTTTGCGAAGGATTGAGCGCGATCATCGAAAACGAGGACGATCTATCGATCGCCGGAACGGCCGGTGATGGCATCGAAGCAGCGCATCAGTTCACCCAGCTTCGGCCCGACGTCGTGTTGATGGACATGCAGATGCCGAAGGCGAGCGGCGCGGAGGCCATCGCCACTATCCTCGCCGATGATCCCACCGCAAGGATCATCGTATTATCGACTTATGCTGGCGATGCGTCCGCTACGCGAGCACTCAAGATGGGTGCGGCCGGATACATGCTCAAGAGCAATGCCCGGAAGGTCATCGTTCAGGCCATCAGGGACGTCCATGCCGGTAAGCGGTTCATCGATGGTTCGGTCGCTTCTGAAATCGCCAACCATGTCGGAGAGCGCGATCTGACCCCGCGCGAGGCTCAGGTCCTCGAGGAAGCGGCGAAAGGCAACGGCAACCGTGAAATCGCGCAACGCCTGGGTATCTCGGAAGAGACCGTGAAGCATTATTTCAAGAGCGTTTTTACCAAATTAAGCGTCTCGGATCGGACACATGCCGTCATGGAGGCCGTGCGCCGCGGCATGCTTTCGATCTAGGACGTAAACTCATAAACAGCACCATTGAGGCGCCGGAATGGCAAACAACTCGGGCCGAAGCGGCCACCGGAAGGGCTGGTTGCCCTTCCAAGGCCGCTTCGGTTCGAGATGGAAGCCATTCCGGCGTCCTGCAGGGATTTGACCAAAATGGCCCATCGCCACGTCGACAGGCCTTGAAATATCGACATATTCCTTCGTCCTGTCTCCTTGCGCTGAGCCATTTTGCCTCAAACCTCGATGGTGCTGTTTATGAGTTTACGTCCTAGAGATCCGCGCCGTGGGCTCGGCGCCGTCCAAACTTGCTCGCAAGGAAGCCGGCACGTGGAACATAAGCCTTGCGCGCAGGAATCCGCAGCATGACGCTGGTTCCCGAAGTTGCGCCGCCCATGATCGACAGACTCGCTCCGATGCCTTCGGCGCGCTTGCGCATTCCGGTCAGGCCATAGCCGGAACTTCCAGGAATATGCCCGGCGATACCTACGCCGTCATCGATCACGCTGATTTCGAGAGCCCGCTGGCCATACACGACATCGACCACCACATTCGCCGCATTCGCATGCCGTGCCGCATTGAACAATGCCTCGGCGACAATCTCGCGAACCTCGCGCGCCACCACCGGTTCGACCGGCGCCGCCCCCCCACTGGAGTTCACAGTACGTATCACACTGGATGCAAAAGGCATTTCCGCCATTGCCTGCCGGAGCAAAGCAACCAGATCTGCTGGGGCATCATCATAATGCATGGTGTTCACCCGCATCTTGCCCTCGGCGATGAGCGCATCTGCTCTGTCCAGACTTTGCTCGAGAGTTTGCCGGTTGGGATCGGAGGACTGCATGCGACCCACGATCGACTGGATGCGCATGACCAGTCCCTGCATTCCCTGCAGGAGGGTATCATGGATTTCGCGGGCGATTCGCTCACGCTCGTTTGCGCGCTCTGCGGCCTGGCTGCGCAGTCGCCGGGTCAACTGCGCTATCCGCCATCGGGCAGCCAGCCAGATCGCAACAAGCAGCGACAGGCCTGCTGCCAGGGCGAACCACCAAGTCTGCCAGAAATGTGCAGCGACATCGATCTCGATCGACTGCCCCACGCGGTTCCACACGCCATGCGAATTCGCGCCGATGACCTCGAAGCGATAGTGTCCCGGCGCGAGATTGGTGAACATCGCCATGCGCTGGCCGCTGGCATCCACCCACGCATCATCCATGCCCTGCAGCCGGTAGCTGAGGCGTGTTGCCATGGGGTTGTCGAAGTCGATGACCGCCAGTTGTATTCTGAGCCGTGCAATGCCTGCAGGCAGGTGTACCTGGTGCGCCACCGCATAGCTGCGTTCATCGGCCTCGATCCCCGTGACGAGAATCGGCGGTGCCGGCCCGTCCGGTGGAGCACTGGAAGGATCGAACACGGCGATCCCATTAGCGGTCGAAACCCAGATCCTGCCGTTGCGATCAGCGGACAGGCCGGACATGTTCGAATATGTCGGCGGGCCGGGCACACCGTCCGCATTCCGAAAGATGCGAACGTCCGGCCGAAAGTTGCGATCTTCAAAAGCGCGATCAAGCTCGGCGGTACGCAGGCGCACGACGCCGTCGCTGGTCTGCAGCCATGTATCACCGGCCGGTGTCTGGACCACGCCTGCGACAAAGCTGAGCCAGGGAAAGCGCGCGCTGGATATGACCTTGACGGATTGTCCATCGAACCGGCCGAGCCCCCGATCTCCACCCAGCAGGATCGAATCTTCGGTACGGTACTGCGCCTGAATGAACCCAAGCGTATTGTCGGCGTGACGCCACACGATCCTGGAATGGGTTCCATCGGTCAGCCACAGGTTGCCATTGCCGACATAGGCCAGCACCTGCCCACCACGCCAGGGTGCGTAGGTCCCGATCGAAAATCCGGCATCCTCACCCAGAGGCACGGCTCCGCCGCGACCGGCATCAAGCAGGAACAGGCCGTGGTCGCCACCGCCCCACAGACGCCCCCGGTCATCCTCCAGACACCCGGTGAGGGCTAAACCTTTTGCCATGTCCTCGCCAGCGGTTCCGAGCGGCACCGTTCCGCCTTGTCCGCCGACGCGTGCGAGACGATCGCCCCCGGAGAAAGTCCAAACGCCCCCCGACATGCTGGCACATGGCGACATGACACCGCCAATGTTCGCCACACTCATGCTTGGCGCGGTATGCGCTCCGGCACGAAAGAGCTGGCCATTCCGCCATGCCCAGATGGCACCGCGTCCATCCGCGATGGCAAAGGCCGGCGAACGGTTGATGACCGAGTTGCTCGCTCCGGCGAGGACCGGCACGAAGGAGGTGCGGCTGAACCGCTCCAGCCCCTGGCTCGTCCCCATCCACAGTGCGTGTTCGCGATCGGTGATCAGGGGCAACGAGTTGAGCGGCAATACTGGCGCGGTCAAAGTGTAGCCGCCATGCCACTGTGCAATCCGGGTCGCGTGCGCGTGATCGTCTATGGCATAGCGCTCGAGCGTATCGTCGCTCTGAACGATCCAGAAGTGATTGGCGTCATCGAACAGGATAGGCGCATCCCCCTCGCGGGCGAGGCCGGTAATGGTGCGCCCTGAGAGAGAGCCCGCCCCGTCTCCCACCAATTCACGAAGCGAGGTCGGCGTGACGAGCCAGACATCGCCGGAAGGCCCGCTGACAAGGCTTGACGATGTCATGCCGCCGGCCACCACGCGCCACCGGCGGGCACTCGGCGAAACCGCGATCAGCCTGTCGCCGAGGATGAGCCACAAGGTGCCATCCCTTCCAACGGCACTCCCGTAGAAGAGTTCGGCCTTCACCTGGACCCACGAGACCCATCTGCGACCGACGAGACGCGCCAGATAGACGTTTCGGCTGTTGCTGCCGACCGCCCATGCCTGGCCGGATGAGTTGGTCGGCAAGGCCCATACCGTCCCCAGGGGAACGTCGGACACCGGAACGTGCCGCCCGTCCCGGACGAGCGAAAGTCCGCCGTAATCGTGCCCTACCCACAAGTCGCCGGCAGACGTTGCCAGCAAGGCCGAAATCGTATCGGCCTGGGTCGGCCTTTTCGTCGAAGGGGGGAGCCGCTCGAAGCTCCTGCCGTCGTGACGATAGAGACCATCTATGGCGCCCAGCCACAGAATACCATCAGGTGTCTGCGCAAGGGCGCGCACTCCGGCCGGCGCACCGTCGCGCGGCCCGGCGAAACTGCGCTGCCAGCCTTGCAATTCGAGCGAAGAAGTCGGTGGATCGCCCGCGCTGGCCTGGCCACTGACCACGGACAGAAATGCCGTCACACCGAACAGCACAAGGCGCGGGATCATCCGCGTGACTGCGATCGGCCATGCCTTTCGCCATGCCGCTTTCACCATCCGGCAGTTCTCCGTGCCTCTTCCAAGGATACCCTCATCAAAGACGCCCACACCTGGGACGCAGCATCACCGCAGGTGCGGTAGCATCGCTGCCGCTCATGCGCACTCATGCTGACATATGAAACAGGGAGATGGCGTGCCGCCAGCCGGTTCCCGTTCACACCCGCGTATAATTGTCCGCAGGCCACTGCCCGCCTAGGTCGAGGACTGGTCAAAAGGCTCTTTCATGAACTCCATTCCGCCTACACCGGCAACTGCTGCTATTGCGATCATCGACGACGAGGAATGCGTACGCACTGCGCTCGGCAGTCTCCTGCGGTCGATCGACGTGCAATCGGAACTGTTCGACTGCGGCGCCAGCTTTCTGCAGCACGATCCTCATCGCTTTGCCCTCGTATTCAGCGACATCCAGATGCCTGGGCTGTCGGGGATCGATCTGCTCGAGCGCATCCATGCCATCGCGCCGACAGTCCCTGTCGCGCTCATGACAGCCTTCCCGGATGCCGAATGGCGCGAGCGGGCAGAACGAAACGGTGCCTATCGATTTCTGGTCAAGCCGCTCGATGCCGATGCCGTCATCGACATGATCGAAGACCTGCTTGCGCGCGATTCCACGAACCGGTTCTGAAAATCCCGCAGGACATGCAGGATCAGGCAGCACACCGTCGCACCACCTCAACGGGATCGCGCATCATGGCCACGCCCTTCACGAACAGGACGAGGATTTCACTCGCAGCCCTGGCCATGGCCGGCGTCTTCGTGATCGACACCTTTACGCGCCTGCAAAGCGCAGTTGCCGTGCTCTATGCGCTGGTTCTGATCGTGGCTGACGACGGCACCGCACGAACCCGCACCTCGGCCTGGGCCTATCCATGCGGCGTGCTCGCCTTGGTCAGCTTCCTGATCAATCATGGCGGCAAAGCCAATACCGATGAAATGCTGCGGCTGCTCGCCAGCCTTGCGGCCATCACCGTGGCCGCCCTGCTGACCTCCCGAAACGGCCGGCTCCACGAACAGGTGAGGATCAGCGATGCCCGCTACGAAACGATCTTCAATTCGCTGGCATTGGCGATATGGGAGCATGATTTCACGCTGGTCGTAAAGGAACTGGCGAAGATCAAGGAAGCCGTCACCGATCTCGAAGCCCATCTGAGGGCACACCCCGGTGACGTCGCGTACCTGCGGAGGCTGGTGAAGATCACGCACGCGAACGCCGCGGCACGGCGCCTTCTCGAAGTTTCCGACGAGGCACCGTTCTTCGAAAACCTTTCGGACTTTCTCCCCGACGATGACTCCAGTTTCGTGGAGGCCCTGCTCTCGATCGACCGCCGCAGCCCCGCGTTCGAAACCGAATGCCAGGTCCGCACTGCCAACAGCACCCTGGTTGCAGTCTTCGTCGCGATGCGATTGCCTGTCGATGGCACGGGCTACGACCGCATCTGCGCAAGCGCTCTGGACCTTACCGAGCGCAAGCGCATGGAAAAGCATCTGGAAGTGGCCCGTCTCGAACGCGACGAAGCCCTGCACAGGGCCATCATCGGCAGCCTGTCGATCGCGATCGCCCACGATGTGAGCCAGCCCCTGTCGTCGATTAATGCCTATCTGGCGACCGCCCGGCGATGGCTTGCCAGGACGCCTGCTGACGTGTCCGAGGCAAGCCAGGCGATCGCGCAGGCGGAGCATGCCGGCGACGACGCGGCGCGCGTGATCGACGGCGTGCGCGAACTCGTGGCGAAGGGAAGGCTGGAGCGTTCCATCATCGCTTTTGACCATCTCGTCGGGGGCGTGGTCGATGCCATTCAAACCCGCCAGCCCGGGCTTTCGTTCGAACTCAGCCTGGGCGGCGCAACTGCTGCGGTTTCGGGCGAGGCCCACCTTCTCGAACAGCTCGTCTCGAGCCTCGTCTGCACTGCGCTGAGCAATGCACGCCTGCAGGAAAGCCGAACCGGCATCCGGATCGTGACCAGCGCGGACCAAACCCTTGTCCGGCTGGCCATAGCCTGCGGCAGGACGAACGATGCCGCGGAGCAATCGGAGAGCGCCCATGTCGAGCCGCATCTGTCCGAGGGCGGCCTCGGCTTGTGCCGATCGCTTGCGCGATTCCATGGCGGCACGATCCTCGCGACCAGTTCGATCGCGGGGGAGATGTTCCATATCGAACTGACCCTGCCGCGGGCGCCGCACCGGAACCCATAGCAGGATGCAGGGTACAGCAAAATCACAGGCGCATCGCCATGTACGCCAAAGTACATCCCGTTCCGCGCCCAACGTCAACGACGACACGGAGGCTTCATGTCCGCGCCCAAACGCATTCCCCCGGGGCCGGTAGCCCTGATCGGCGGCATTGCCGCTTCCCTCGTGCTGGCCTTCCTGTGGGCGGCCGGCTGGATCGGACCGCGTCGCATCAGCGGCGGCGACGTCACCGCAGCACTGGAATACAACACCGGAAAAGCGCAGCCCGGCTATCGCCGCGCCCATGCCAAGGGCATGTGCTTTTCCGGCAGCTTCAATGCCAATGGCGCCGGTAGCACCGTTTCGACCGCAAGCGCCCTTGCCAAGGGTGCGTATCCCGTGATCGGGCGGTTCTCGGTCGCGGGCGGTAACCCGCTGGCGACCGACGGACGCAATGTCTTCCACTCGATGGCACTGGCTCTCAAGACACCCGATGGCCAGGAATGGCGCATGGCGATGGATCACACCCCGATCTTTCCGGTGGCGGATGCGGCGGGCTTCATAGCTCTGCAGCGCACCACGCGCCCCGACCCCGCGACCGGCAAGCCGGATCCCGCCGCGATGAAAGCGCTGATCGGCCGGTATCCCTCGGTTAAGGCCTTTCAGGATTATCTCAAGGCTGCGGTGCTCCCCAGCAGCTTCGCCAACGCGACTTACTATTCCATCAACGCTTTCACGATGACCAACCGCTCCGGGCACACGCGTTTCGTGCGCTGGCATTTCGCGCCCGACACTCCTCTGACCGGGCTCGACAAGGCGCACCTCAACCAGTTGCCGCGTGACGCATTGTTCAAGGAAATGATCGCGCGCACCGCCAAAGGTCCGTCCCGCTGGCACCTGATCCTGACGCCGGCCAATGCCGGGGACCGGACCGACAACGCCACCGTGGCTTGGACCGGCCCGCATACCGCACTCGATGCCGGCATCCTGACCATCGACAAGGTGCTGTCGGAGGAGACGGGCCCGTGCCGAGATCTCAACTTCGACCCGACGATCCTGCCGAGCGGCATCGGACTTTCCGACGACCCGCTGCTCTCGGCCCGGTCCAAGACCTATTCCTCTTCCTTCACCCGCCGCGCGGGGGAAGGCCCGTATCCGAGCGCGATCGGCAGCGACCTCACAGGCTCGAAGGATACCGCACGATGACTCGCCCTGCCCATGATTTTCACCCCCTCCTGCGCGGCCTTCACTGGCTTATGGCGGCCATGGTCCTCACCATGCTCTTCATCGGCGTAGGGATGGTGTCCACGACCGGTCCGGCCTACGTGAGTCTTCTGGCCCTGCACAGGCCGATCGGCATCGCCATCCTGGTCCTTGTTCTGGCACGACTCCCGCTGCGTCTCGCCACCGGTTCGCCGCCGCTTCCTGCCGATTTGCCTCCCCGGCAGGTCATCGTAGCCAAGGCCTCTCACGTCATTCTCTACGCGAGCATGGCTGCCATGCCGCTGGTCGGCTGGGCGATGCTTTCTGCGGGCAGCTATCCGGTCGAACTGGCTCCCGGCGTTATCCTCCCCCCGATCGCACCGCACGACCTCTGGCTCTACGCGCTGCTGCGCCAAGCCCATACGATCATCGCGGTCCTGTTCTTCGCCCTGATCTTGGCCCATCTCAGCGCGGCGCTCATGCATGGCCTGATCCGCCGGGATGGCGTTCTTCGCAGCATGACGATCGGACACACACCGGCCGAACCGTCTCCTTGCGCTTGGGAAAAGACGGAGGCGATGGAAGCGCGCTCTGATGTTATCGGCGAGCCTGAAGGCAACGACTACGCCTAGGTCCGACAGGACCATGGTATTCCGACAAGGAAGCGTTGTCTCCGCCAGCGGGCGCTTTTCCGATCCACGAGGGATCGACGATTGTGACCTCAATCAAACCGGAACACCGACCGCGCCTGATCATCGGCTCGCTGCGAGGATGGAGCAACCGGCAGGCCGATCGTGAACGTGCAGCCCAGCCCCGTGTTGTTGCAAGCCAGGATCGTTCCTCCGTGCGCCTCGACGATATCCTTCGAAACCGACAGACCCATGCCCATGCCATCGGACTTGGTCGTGAAGAACGCATCGAACAGCCTGTCCGCATCGGCGTCCTGCAGGCCGGGGCCGCTATCGACCACACGGATCACCGCATGACCGCCATCGGCATCGACATGGACCGAGACCTGCCGGGCATCAGGCTCGGCGCCGGACCCGGCACTGGACATGGCCTGCGCGGCATTGACGATGAGATTGATGATGACCTGCTGCAGTTGCACCCGGTCCCCCAGGATCCGGACGGGCGTGCTGCACACTTGCGCCACGCAGGAGGCACCGAGCACGCCGAGCTGCCGATGCGTGATCTCGATCGCCTCATGCAGGGTGGATTGCAGTTCGAACACGGCCCGTTCCCCGCTACCCTTCATCGCCATGGCGCGGGTCCGCTGGATGATCTGCGATGCACGTTCGCCCTCGAAGATCATCCTGCCGATGGCGTCCCGCGCCTCCTCCAGATCGGGCTTCGGCCGGTTCAGCCAGCGTAGGGTCGCATTGCCATTGGCGACGATCGCGCTGAGAGGCTGGTTGATCTCATGGGTGATCGAGGCCGCCAGTTGCCCCAGCATCGAGACTCTCGCCGCATGGGCAAGGTTCAGCTGTGCGCGCGCCAGCGCCTTTTCGCGCGCTATCCGCTCACTGATGTCGACCAGCCCCACGACGACGAAGACCTGTTCGTCGGGCAGCTTGGGATAAGCGGCGCTGAGAATGACGTCGAGCATGGTGCCGTCCGAGCGGCGGACCAGCGTTTCCGATTCATGGCTTGCCTTGCCCGCGATGTAATCCAGGAACACCTGGTTCCACACACCCATGGTCTCATCGGGACACCACGAACCCAGCGGCTTTCCGATCGCCTCGGAAGGGCCAACCCCGAGCATCTGGCAGGCCTTCTCGTTAAGCCCGACGACCGGCGTGCAATCCAGCACCCGGCGCACGATCCCGATATCGGCCGCAATGTGTGCCGCAATGTCCCCCACTTCGCATTCGAGTTCGGCCATGGTGCGCCGCACATTGCGCAAGTCGATCTCCACGAACCCGACGATGGTTCCGTCGAAGACGCTGTGGAACCGGTTCTGCTCGCGCGAGAGATCGAAGACGAGCGTGTGAAAGCCCTCGAAGCGGCCATCGACGTATTTCGGCACGTAACGGATGGCGGCCTCGCGTACGCCGCTCTGGCAGTGGGGGACATTCGCCTCGAACGACACGGTTTCGCCTGCCGCGACACGCTCCAGGAACGGGCGGCGCTGGGCGTAGAAGTTTTCTCCCAGAAACTCGCGCATGTGTTTCCCGACAAGCTGAGTGGGGGTGCGCCCGTACCATTGGATATGATGATCGTTGGCGAAACGGCAGACATGGCCGGCATCGAAAAAGGAGATCAGGGCCGGAACTGCGTCGGCCGTGGAAACCCCGTAATCGCCGTTTGCGGCTTCCAGTCTCAAGTCCAGCATCCCGGCAATTCTCGCCTCGTCCTTCGATAGTCCCAGCCTCCCTCGTCACTGACGCGGCCGCAGGCAGAACCGTCGGACCGCATGATATTGTCCACTTGTGCGCACAACAATCACTGCACCGAGGGGGCAGGACACTCCCCCGATCGGGGGAGGGGGTCGCAGATTCACGGTTTCGAGGGCGCCGGACTAATCGCTCATACGCGAGTATGGGGTTCCCCGAATGCCGCGATGAGCCACATTCCCGCCCACCGAGCGGCGGCCCGTGGCTACTGCGACCCAGCCAGACGTACGAGGATGAGCAGCGTGGATCAGTCAGCAACCCATCATACAGGATCGACCTCGAGCGGGACACTCACGGCGACGTCTGCCGCGCGCATGCTGGAACTCCTGGAGCGCAACCTGCAGGAAGTCTTCGGCGAAGGCGATCCGGCGCGACGCCGAGCCGCTCTTGCGGAGTTGTGGGTCGAGGATTGCGAGTTGTACGCCCCGCCCGGCATCATCCGGGGACGCACGGCGATCGATGAATTCGCCGGCAATCTCCGCGCCATGCATGCCGATTTTGCTTACACACCCATCGGTGTCCCCCAGGTGCTGCACGATGCCGGCCGCCTCGCCTGGGGATCAGGCCCCGCTGGCGAACCTCCACGCTACACTGGCTGGGACGTGCTGATCGCGCAGGATGGACGGATCAAGACCCTGCTCGTCTTCCTCGATGGGGACGGCGATCAGGGGGAGAATGATGACGAACCCCACACGAACTCGTCCCGCGTCGACGCACTGGACGCCGACGGCTGAAGCGTGACATGACATCGCTAAGCATGACCGGCACACAAGACCTGCAGACGATCCACATCGTCGACGACGACCCTTCGATCAGGATTGCCCTCGATAGTCTGTTTCGATCCATCGGCCATGCCGTGAAGACATTTGCGAGCGCGTCCGAGTTCATGAACTCGGGCTGCGCAACCTCCGCCGGATGCGTGATCCTGGACGTCCGACTGCCCGGCGTGAGCGGCCTGGATTTCCAGGTCCAACTCGCGGAGGCCAACGTGTCGATGCCGGTCATCCTCATGACCGGCCACGGAGACATCCCCATGAGCGTGCGCGGCATGAAGGCCGGAGCGATCGACTTCCTGCCCAAGCCGTTTCGCGAACAGGACATGCTGGATGCCGTTGCGGCTGCCCTCGCCCGCGATCTTGAACTGCGGGTGGAGCGGCAGGGCTCGGAAGCGCTTCGCGAGCGCTATGCATCCCTCTCCCCGCGCGAGCGCGAAGTGATGTCCCATGTGGCGCAAGGCAGGATGAACAAACAGATCGCCTGGGATCTCGAACTCAGCGAGATCACCATCAAGATCCACCGCGGCAATGCCATGCGCAAGATGGGTGCGAAGACGCTTGCCGATTTCGTCAAGATGGCGGAAGCGATCAAGGCAATGCAGTGATCGAAGCGATCGCCCCGTCGCCCCATCATACCCGGGTATGACGGCCTAGCGCACGAGTATCACCCTGCCATACCCCCGCCTGAACGCCCCCTCTCACAGCCTTTCCTATGATCCTCCCGTCGCGGCCGGCAATCGGTCGCAAGGACTGTGATCTCTCGGAAAGGACCGACAATATGCCCAGCAATGAAGACGTGATCCGCTCGCTTTATGCCTTTGCTGAAGGTGACGGCAGGGACACCGCCCGTTTCGTCTCGCTGTTCACCGAGGACGGCTATTTCTGGGACGTCGCGGCCGGGCAGAAATACTATGGCAAGGAGATCGGCGACACGGTCGACATCTATGCCGAAGCCTTCCCGGACATGCACCGAGCGCTGGACAAGTTCTACGTCGACGGCGACGTCGTCATCGTCGAACTGAGCCTCAACGGCACGCATCGCGGAGACCTTCGCCTGCCCGCCGGCACAATCCGGGCGACCGGCAACGAAATCCATGCGCCCTGCTGCGACATCTTCCACCTTCGCGGCGGCAAGGTCGCCTCGTTCCACTGCTACACCGCCGCGACGATCCTGCTGGGTCAGCTTGGCGTCTTCGGAAACCTCGCGGCAGCGCTCGAACACTGAGCGCCCGCCTGACCACGGAGACACCGTCATGATGCAACTCCCTTTCCCGCGCGAGATCTTCCGCCTGCTCCGGATACGGGGCGAAAGGATGTATTCGAAGCTGGTGCACTGGGATGAGGGAGCCCCCGCCCCATGGTGAGACCTCGGGTCTTCGCGCTGACGATGCTGATTGCGGTGGTGGCCAATGCCACCACCGCAATCGCCGTGGACGCCCCTCCGCCCGGCACACCCGGGATCGATGGCCACGCAAGGCCCGCCATCGACGCTTCGGGCCTCGACCACGTCGGCATGAACGTGCCGGATGCGAGCGAGGCGGCCGAGTTCTTCCATGACCTGATGGGTACGCGCATCGTATCCGACTGGAGCCCTGCTCCCGTCGATGCGCAATGGAAGAAGCGTTTCCGCTGGCATGCTTCCGCCCGCCTCAAACGCCTCATGATGATCGAGGCGCGCGACGGGTCGAAAATCGAACTGTTCGAATATGCATCGCCCGCCGCGGCACACAAGCAACCTCGCGAGGACGACGCCGGAGCGACGCACATCGCGCTCAGGGCCAACGATCCCACCCGCGCCATCGCGGCAGTCCGCGCCATGGGGCTGACCATTCTGAACGATCCGGTGACACTCCCGGACGGATCTCGCTGGTTCTATTTCCTGTCCCCGTGGGGATCGCAAGTGGAGCTTGTCTTTCCCTCGGAAAGGTAAAGGGGGGCCGCAAGTGCCCCCCTTCCCGAGTCACGCAACCTTGCCGCGGGGGTCGTCGACATGCATGCGCGCCACGTCATAGCGCACACCTTCGCGGTGAAGGATGCGCACGGTCTTCACGACCGTGGACAGAGCCGAAAGGAAGCTCTCGGCCTCCTCGTGGTTCTCATAGGCCGTCTGATCCGCCCAGCCTTCCAGCAGGTGGAACGCGTTGGGATCGGTCAAATCCTGCGCGAATGCATAATAGACGCAGCCCGGCATCTTCTGCGCCGCCGTCATTTCAGGGACGACGGCGTCGATGAAAGCCTGCCGGTCTTCCGGGTGGACCCGGTAATAGGCGCTAACGGTCACTTCGGTGGAAAGCGTCTTGTCGTGGTCGGCCATGATGGCCTCCTTCTGTCGGTTGTTCCTGTTCCAGCGTGTGTGGGAATTCAGCCCCAAAGACCCAATCATGCGCGCGATGCCCGCTTTCATACCTGCGTATGATCGCATGACACGAACGGCTCTGTGCCTTCGCCCGCGCGTCTGATCGTTCGCGAAAGCGCGATGTCTTAGCTCGGTGCAGGATCGCTTCAGCCGAACAAGGACATCGCATGACCATTCCCTCACCCGAGAAGCCCGCCGGGCCTTCACGCCGCCAGGCATTCGCCGAACTTGGCAAGGGCGCTGCACTGGCCGCAGTGGCAACGAGCGTCATGGCCGCCCCGGCCAGCGCGAATGAGATCGCGAGTGCTCAGGGCCTTCGCCTCCCGCCCGCCTCCTCAGCAATCACCCCGTTCCGCGTCGAAGTCCCGCAGGTCGCGATCGACGACTTGAAGCTGCGCCTGCGCATGACGCGCCTGCCCGAGCGCGAGACCGTCAGCGACTGGTCGCAGGGCGTCCCGCTGGACAAAGCCAAGGCCCTGCTCGCCCATTGGCGCGACCAGTACGACTGGCGCCGGTTCGAGCGCCGCCTCAATTCCTACCCCCAGTTCCGCACCGAGATCGACGGGCTGGGCATTCACTTCATCCACATTCGCTCGCGCCACAAGGGCGCGCTGCCGATCATCCTGACGCATGGCTGGCCGGGGTCGGTGGTGGAGTTCCTCGATGTGATCGGCCCCCTGACCGATCCGACCGCGCACGGCGGCAAGGCGGAAGATGCCTTCGACGTGGTGATCCCTTCGCAGCCCGGTTTCGGCTTTTCCGACAAGCCCACCTCGACGGGATGGGACGTGGTGCGCACAGCTAGGGCATGGGGCGTCCTGATGCAGAGGCTCGGCTACACCAAGTGGGTCGCGCAAGGCGGCGACTGGGGCGCAGGCGTCACGCACGCCCTCGGTCATGTGCGCCCGGCCGGCCTTGTGGCCGCCCATGTGAACTGGCCGCTGGTGATCCCGGCCCAGCCCCCCGCGACGCTGACGCCGCAGCAGCAGGCGTGCATGGCCGCCATCGGTGCATTCCTGAACGACCAGTTCGGATACTTCAAGCAGCAGGGCACCCGGCCGCAGACGGTGGGCTATACCCTTGCCGACTCCCCGATCGGACAGGCGACGTGGATCTATGAAAAGTTCCAGGCCTGGACCGACAACCGCGGCAACCCGGAGGATGCGCTGAGCATCGACCAGATGCTCGACGACATCTCGCTCTACTGGTTCACGGACAGCGCCGCTTCGTCCGCACGGATCTACTGGGAAAACACCCGTAACGGCGGCGGCTTCGACGCGGGCACCATCGAGCTTCCCATGGCGGCCACGATCTTCCCCAGGGAAATCTACCGCGCGCCGAAGGACTGGGCGCAGGCCCGCTGGCCGAACATGTTCTACTGGAACGAGGTCGATCGCGGCGGCCACTTCGCAGCCTTCGAGCAGCCGCAACTCTTCGCCGAGGAGATGCGCCGGGCCTTCGCGAAAATCCGTAACGCATGAGCCCCTGAGAGCTCCGAAATTTAAAGCAAATGAACTCGTCATGTCCCAACGTCTCAACGGCAAGGTTGCCGTCATCACCGGCGCGACCAGCGGCATCGGCCCCGCCACCGCCAACGTTTTTGTGGCCGAAGGTTGTTCGGCATAACCAGCCGCCATGGCATTGCCCAAGGGCAGAAAGTACGAGCGCTATACTGATAGGTCCCCATTGGGGTCGTCTCATGCGCATAGCGCTCGCAGGTTACCTGCATTCCTATATCGGTTGATCAATCTCCAAAACGATAGCGCAGCCGGATGCCGTACATCCGGGGCATTCCCAGAATGATACTCTCCGAGCCGATCGATGCGAATGACCCGCTGACGAACACCGGATACTTTTCATTGAACGCGTTGGTGACGAACGCCGACGCATCGATCGGGCCTCCCAGCACGTCGTTCCAGTTCAGGTTGAAGTTGACCAATTGGCTCGACGGCAACACGCCCACCGGAGAGTCCGCCAGGGCAATCTGCTTGGCGGTGTAGATATAGGTGCCGCTGATCGATATCCGGCCCAGACTGTCATCCAGCGGCAGGGTGTAGGTCGGCGTGACCGTCAGCTTGTGCTTGGGCGACTGCGGCAGTGGCCCGCCGACGTTGGCGCCGGTCGAGGGCGGGAGATAACCGGGGAAATTCGGCGGGCTGTAGGACTTCAGCTTCGTGTCGAGATAGGCATAGCCCAGAGCGATCGAGAGACCGCTGAAGTTGATGGAGCCATCAACCTCAATGCCCTGGATGCGCGACTTGCCTGCATTGACGATGGCTTGAGCCGGAGAGCTCGTGTTGTTGGGGATGCTTGCGTCGGGAATGAGGTTCGCGGTCAACTGCTGGTTGGAAAAATCGTTGTAAAAGGCCGCGAGGTTCAAATATCCGCTGACCGCTCCGCGGAATGAGGTCTTCACGCCGATTTCGTAAGCCTCCACCTTTTCGGGACCCCACGAAATGGGGATCGTATTCGATGCGTTCACATTACCCTGGCGATAGCCGCGCGCGTATTTGGCATAGACGAGCATATCGGGCGTCGGCTTGTAATCCAGGTCGATCAGCCAAGTCGGCTTGTTGGATTTTTGTGCGATGTTGGTGAGGCAATTCTCGCCGCTGGGTGCAGGACGACCGGGGTAAGCCGCGCATACGAATGTCGGCGTGTTGGGTGCGAAGAAGAACGCCTGGCGCGTGCCGCCCTGGCCCGCAACCTTGTCCATCGTGTAGCGCAGTCCCGCCGTTACCGAGAGCTGGTCGGTGATCTTGTAAGTGCCCTGGCCGAAGAAGCCCGCGTTGCGATACCGGTAACGCGTCAGGGAGTTCTGAATCAGGCCGGGAATGCCCGCCACGCCGAGCGAATTGATCGGCGTACATTGGTAGGCCGCGATATCGGTGCACGACAGGCTCGACAGCACCGGGACCGAAATGCCGGGCGCAATCGGGATCTGGGTGGTATACGAGATCGGCGAAAGCGAACCCTGGAACGGGTTGAGCGGTCCGCTTTTCTCGTAATAGCCGCCAAGGACGTAGTTCAGCTTGCCATCACTTGTGCGGCCTTGGATCTGCAACTCTTCAGTCGCGGTCCATTGCGAGACGTTGGGGAAGTTGGAATCGGGGTTGAGCCCGACCCATGTGAACGGCAGGCCGGCATAAGGGCTGGGGGCGCCAAATTGCGTCGTCGCCGGGAATGCATAGTCGTCAGAGCCGATGTTGAACGACTGCTTCTGGCGAAATTCCTGATAGCTGGCTATGTTCTTGACGGTGAGTGTATCGTTTACCACCCAGGTCGTTGTGTTGGATACGGCCCACTGATCGATCTTCAGGAACGGGTTTGCCGCGCTCATCGCCACATCCCAGTACCCATCGCCGCGGGCCGCGGCGTCGGTGATCATCTTGCAGCCGAGCGGCGCCAGGAACTGGGCTGTCGACCCGGGCGTGGGCGTGGTCGTGTTGCCCAGGCAACCTGCCGCCGTCACCATCTTGCCGGCAACTCCGTTGGTATCGGAATGGCTGAAGCGGGCGAGCGTGTAGCTTTCCAGGTCCGGCGTAAGCTCGGCCAGGATGCCCAGACGCGCTGCCCAGTAATTGACGTCGCCGAAAGCATCCGGTCCCCGGGTGCTCTGGTTTTTGAGGTACCCGTCCCGCTTCTGGCGATCGAAACCCAAACGAACCTTGAAAGTGTCACTCAGCGGTACGTTGACGACGCCTTGCATACGATACATGTCGTAGTTGCCGTAGGACCCCTCGAGATAGCCTTCCAGTACATCTGTGGGACGCTCCGGCACCAGCAATACCGCACCGCCCGTAGTATTGCGTCCGAACAGCGTTCCCTGCGGCCCCTTCAGAACCTGGACGTTCTGGAGATCGAAATACTGACCGACGCCAGCGCCGTTGCCGCCCGGCGTTCCGCCTTGCGCACGCGGCCCCACCACGTCCGCGAAGTAGATCGCGACGGACGGTGACGTAAAGGATTCCTGGGTAAATCCACGGATGGCGAAAGTCGCCGTTTCGCTACCGTAACGCGAATTAGCCGAGAGTGACGGAGTATAGGTGGCCAGATCGGCACCCGACACGATGTTCTTGTTGGTCAGCTGTTGCTGGCTGAAGACGGCCATGGAGATGGGAACGTCCTGCAGGCGTTCCTCGGTACGGCGAGCGGTGACGACGATGTCGCCCCCCGCATCCTGTGCCATCGCCGGTACTGCTCCGGCGAGCGTGGTGGTCGCAAACAGAGCCAACTTGACTGATACGCGCCTCATTTATTCTCTCCCGAGCAACGAGGGTTAGCCCTCGTTTGGTTATTGGTTGCAGGTCCGACTTGTTTCGGTCGGATCGCTGCGACAATTGCTTGACCTGTGATCGCCCGCAAAACCGCCATTCCGGCCCTTTACGAAGTCATTCCAGATCATTATTCGCGAGGCCATTAAGGCCGTTTTCTCTTCGTTCGTCTTCCAGCCAGATGAAATCCAAGTGATGGGTTTCTCGCTACCCAGGCCAGAGCACAGCCATTTGAATGGATTCGAGACTGCGTTACAACACAGCGACCCCGATCGATCGCGGAAGCGATGTGACCTGCCCCCCCCCGGCGGTCCCTCGCTCATAACGAGCGTCTTACGGTTGAATATTCCGGCACGCTCCTGCACCGGCGTCCGACTGCCCCGGCCCCGCTCGCGGCCGCACCGTCGGCGCACGGACAAGCCTTCTTCCCGATATAGCCGGTAGAGCTTCTTGTGGTTCATGCTCATGCCCTTGCGCCCCAGCATGACGCCGATCCGGCGATAGCCGAACAGACGGCGCTGCCCTGCGATTTCCCGCATGGCTTCGCGGATGGCTCCGTGGTCCGGCGGGCGTTCGCGCCTGACCGTCTTGGGATCGACGCCAATCAGCACGCAAGCCCGGCGCTGTGAGACCTGGTAGTCCCGCATCACACCGAGCGCCACGTCGCGCCGCTGGCCCGGCCTCGTCAGCCTTTTCCCAGCAGGTCCTTCAGGATCGCGTTGTCCAGCATGCTGTCGGCCCAGAGCCGATTCAACTTGCCGTTCTCGTCCTCCAATTGCCGCAACCGATGGGCATCGGAAGCCTCCATACCGCCGTACTTCGCCTTCAACTTGTAAAAGGTCGCCGTGCTCAGCCCATGCTTGCGGCAAACCTCCACCGTCGGAAGTCCAGCCTCCTGCTCCTTGATCATCCCGATAATCTGCGCCTCGGTGAAACGGCTCTTCCTCGTGCGTTTGCTCATTCCTCGTGGACAGACTCTACATCAGAATGAGGCACCTTTCGGGGGGCAGGTCATAGCGAATAGGCTGAGTGTTATATACAGCGATTTGAAAATCGAAGAATACCCGGCGATTGAATTCGTTTGAAACGAGACAATGGCATCTTGCTGGCATCGGCGCCGTACAGCATCTGCTGGAGAATGCTTCTTTCAATTTTCGGGGGCTGACTTTTCCCCTACGGCATCCGCTTCAGGCACGAACGCCGCAAGGGAAATATGGAGCGTCGGCCTGCGATATCTCTTCAATGAAGGATTGAATGATACTACTTTTTCCAGACCCATAGGGTCCGGTCAGCGCTATGTTGGACACCTTCGGGTCGGTCGGCGCGAGATTCACAAACTTCGATTGCGCGGCCACCGGATGACCCGCACTTTCCAGAAAGGCTACAAATTTGTTTAACTAGCCTGCCAAAAAGTCTGTGAAATCAGCAATACGTTCTTTCATACGACGTCGAACTATCACAGATGTGTCCGACAGAAATCACAATTGATCAGAAAGCCATTTTTTATAAACGGAAGAAGGCAGCAGCGTTCGGGAAATTCAACCTTCACTCAACGACGACCGAGTATATCTCGTTTCCTGTCCGCTGACCAAACCGCCTTACAATCATTCCGCTAGCAATATCCCGCGCCCCACCCCTGACGCGCCTACAAAGTTCGGGCGAGCGCGGGGCTGAATAGCATGGAAGGCAAACTGCGCGAAGCTACTACTTCGCTTGCGCCTCCCATTACGTCATCAGGCACGCGCGAATCCTGTGGGCCGTGACGATGTCCCGCTAAACATAAAACATGGGCGAGCGATGGCAGAGCCAGTTCTGGTGCCGCTCTCGCAGACTCCAGCAATCACGGAGGATACCTGCACCTTATCTACGGCTGGAAAAGCATCTGAGGCTGATGACAGCCATGCGCAGTCCGTTAAGGTACCCTATGCTCTGCGTAGACATCTGGGTCCTGGGATCATATGCACGCGCCGGCTGCCGGCATTCCGCTGCTCGTGCTCGATATGTACGAGCATAGCTTCCACATCGATTACGGCCCCCAGGCCGCGAAATATGTGGATGCCTGGTTCGCCAATCTCGACTGGGAAGAGGTCGATCGCCGCTATGCCCGCGCCGTCGCGATCGCGCGCGGCTAAGCGGGACCGTTCACCAATATTTGGAGATCGCGCGGAACTGGTCGATCGCGTGTTGCGGCCCTTCGCCTTTCTCTGCGCAGACGAGGCAATGATCGATATGATCGTTGATCAGCGCGGGTTGGGACAGGCCCCGGATATCGGCTTTATGGCAAAATCTGCCGTTCGACACGGCGCTGGTGAACGGCAGAAATGTCCCAAGCCCTGCCCATTGCGGCCCCTCAACGCCCAATTTTACTCTCCCAGGTGCGGACCGGCAGCTTCCTCATTCTGAATGCCCTGGACTGGCCGATTCTGGTCAGGCAGCTTTGGGTGATAGACCCAAGAAAGCGGAAATTCATCCCTGAAGCCGAATAAAGGCTTTAGCCGACGGGATAAGGCGTAGTCGTGCTGCGGTTCTCATCGACCGTTACAGCGCGGCCGATCGGCGGGAAAGCCCGCTGCAGGCAGTTAGGACGTTCGCAGACCTTGCAACCGGCGCCGATCGGCGTCGCCATGTCCGGGTTGGCAAGGTCGAGCCCGCGTGAGTAGACTAGGCGTGAGGCATGGCGGATATCGCAGCCCAGCCCTACCGCGAAAGTCTTGCCCGGAACGCCGTAGCCCGCGTTGCCGCTGCCGACCGTGCGCGCCACCCACAGGTAAGTGCGGCCATCGGGCATCTGCGCGACTTGCGTGAGCACACGCCCGGGCTGCGCGAAAGCCTCGTAGACGTTCCACAAGGGGCAACTGCCGCCCACGCGCGAGAAGTGGAAGTCGGTCGCCGACTGGCGCTTGGAGATGTTCCCGGCACGGTCCACGCGGATGAAGAAGAACGGCACCCCGCGTGCATCCGCACGCTGCAGGGTGGACAGCCTATGGCAGACCGTCTCGAACCCGACGCCGAAGCGGCGGCCCAATTTCTCGATGTCGTAGGCTTCTTGTTCCGCCGCTGCCAGGAAATCCGAATAGGGCAGTATCAGCGCACCCGCGAAGTAGTTGGCCAGCCCAACCCTTGCCAAACGCCGGGCTTCATCGCCGGCGAGAACGCGATCATCTGCGAGGCGGTCGATCTCCTCACCCAATTCGAGGAAGGCCAGTTGCGTCGCCATCTGGAACGTCTGCTGGCCGGGCTTGAGGTTAGCCGAGATATGCAGCGTGCGGGTCAGTGGATCGTAGCGGCGCTGCGCTGTGTCGCTGTCGCCGCGCACAACCTCTACGCCGTGCTTCTCGCGCAGCCATTTGACGACGCCGTCCTGGATCGTGCGGGGGGTGAGGCTGGCGCGGCGATAGAGACGCTCGGCGGCTTCGTCGAGCGGTTCGACGTGGTTGTGCCGGGCGTAGAAGAAATCACGGACCTGCTCGAAAGGCATTCGGGCGGGGCCGCCGGAAATCCAGTCGTCGCCAAGCTGCGCGGCCATCGCTTCCGACCGTTCGGCAGCTTCGCGATAACGCCGATGGAGCGCGACCAGAGTGCGCCCCACGGCGGGCATGTTCAGGGCCAGTTCGCGCACTTCGGCGACCGAGACGGCTTCGGTGCCATCGGATAGCGCATCGCGCAGATCAGTGATGAGCCGCGCTTCCTCGTCCTCGGAGAACAACTGCACGTCGACACCGAACACGGCATTGATCTTTAGCAGTACCGGCACCGTCAGCGGCCGCTGGTTCTGTTCGAGTTGGTTGAGATAGCTGGCGGAAATTCCCAGTGCCCCGGCCAGTTCGACCTGCTTGAGATTACGCTCCTCGCGCAGCCGTCGCAGCCGCACGCCCATAAATGCCTTACGCATGGTCTTTCTATTCGCAGAATTTGCAAAATATCGAACTTACGTCCGCAGAACTTCGCAAATTCGGTTCCTCTATGATGCTCATTTAAGGCGGATATTGCGAAGAAGTCGAGTTAAAACCGTAAGGACATGATCAGGCAGCCAGATTGCGAAGCACATAGGGCAGGATGCCGCCGTTCAGATAATAGGCCAGTTCGTCTGCGGTATCGATGCGGCACAGGGTCAGGAAGCGCAGGCGGGCGCCGTCGCTTCGTTCGGCATCTACGGCAACGGTCTGGCGCGGCTGCAGTGCGGACAACCCCCGGATGGTGAAGCTCTCGGTGCCATTGAGGCCGAGCGTATGGCGGGTCACGCCGTCGTCGAACTGCAGCGGCAGCACACCCATGCCGACGAGATTGGAGCGATGGATGCGCTCGAAGCTTTCGGCGATGACGGCGCGCACGCCCAGCAGCGCCGTGCCCTTGGCCGCCCAGTCGCGCGAGGAACCGGTGCCGTACTCGGCGCCCGCGACCACCACGAGCGGCACTTTCGCGGCCTTGTAGCGCATCGCCGCTTCGTAGATCGACAGCGGTGCCTTGCGCAGCAGGGTCATGCCGCCCTCGATGCCGCCCATCATCTCGTTGCGGATGCGGATATTGGCGAAAGTGCCGCGCATCATGATCTCATGATTGCCGCGGCGGCAGCCGTAGCTGTTGAAGTCCTGCGGCAGCACCTGATGTTCCTGCAGCCAGCGTCCTGCGGGCGAACTCGGCTTGATCGAACCTGCGGGCGAGATGTGGTCGGTGGTGATCGAATCGCCGAACACGGCAAGGCAGCGCGCGGCGATGATGTCCCTCACCGGGGCGGGCCGGCGCTCCAGTCCTTTGAAGAACGGCGGTTCGGCGATGTAGGTAGAGGATGTGGGCCACTCGTAGGTTTCGCCAGTCTTCACTTCCAGCGCCTTCCAGCGCTCGTCGCCTTCGTAGACGTCGGCATAGCGGGCGGCGAACAACTCGGCGTCGATTGAGGCGGCGATGGTTCCGGCGACTTCGGCGTTGGTGGGCCACACGTCCTTCAGGTAGACAGGCTGCCCGTCGCTGCCGGTGCCGAGCGGCTCGGTGGTGATGTCGCGCGCCACGCTGCCCAGCAGCGCATAAGCGACCACCAGCGGCGGCGAGGCTAGGTAGTTGGCGCGCACGTCGGGCGAGATACGGCCCTCGAAGTTGCGGTTGCCCGAGAGCACGGCGGCGGTGACGAGACCTTTGGCGTTGATCGCCTCGCTGATGGGGGCATCGAGCGAGCCGGAATTGCCGATGCAGATCATGCAGCCGTAGCCGGTCAGCGCGAAGCCCAGCGCGTCGAGATCGTCCTGCAGCCCCGAGCGGATCAGATAGTCGGTGACGACCTGGCTGCCCGGCGAGAGCGTGGCGCGCACCCAGGGCTTGGGCACGAGGCCCAGCGCCCGCGCCTTGCGCGCGACGAGACCAGCGGCGACGAGGACCGAAGGGTTCGAGGTGTTGGTGCAGCTGGTGATCGCGGCGATAGTGATGTCGCCGTGCCCGAGGGTGAAGTCTTTGCCGTTTACGGGCACGCGGGTGGCCAGTTCCCCGGCCTTTCCGTAGCCACTGGTCAGTTCGGCGCGCAGGCCCTCGGCGGCGTCCTTGAGCAGTACGCGATCCTGCGGGCGGCGCGGCCCGGCGACCGAGGGTAGCACGGTGGCAAGATCGAGTTCCAGCATGTCGGTGAACATCGGCTCGGGGCTGGCGGCATCGCGCCACAGGCCCTGCGCCTTGGCGTAAGCCTCGACCAGTGTGACGCGCGCGGGATCGCGGCCGGTGAGGCGCAGGTATGTCAGCGTCGCCTCGTCCACCGGGAAGAAGCCGCAGGTCGCGCCGTATTCGGGCGCCATGTTGGCGATCGTGGCGCGGTCGGCCAGCGGCAGGACATCGAGGCCGGGGCCGCAGAACTCGACGAAGCGGCCGACCACGCCGTGCCTGCGCAGCATCTGCGTGACGGTGAGGACGAGGTCGGTCGCGGTCACGCCCTCGGGCAGAGCGCCGATCAGGCGGAAGCCGACGACGTCGGGGATCAGCATCGAGACCGGCTGGCCCAGCATCGCCGCCTCGGCCTCGATCCCGCCCACGCCCCAGCCCAGCACGCCAAGGCCGCTGACCATGGTGGTGTGGCTGTCGGTGCCAACGCATGTGTCAGGGTAGGCGACGGGCAAGCCGTCCGCGTCCTCGCTGGTCCAGACGGTCTGGGCGATGTGCTCGAGGTTGACCTGGTGGCAAATGCCGGTGCCGGGCGGGACGACCTTGAGGTTGTCGAGCGTGCTCGCGCCCCACTTGAGGAAGGCGTAGCGCTCGGCATTGCGCTCGTACTCGATCTCTACGTTGCGGTCGAAGGCGCGCGGGTTGCTCGCCTCGTCCGCCATGACCGAATGGTCGATGACGAGGTGGATCGGCACTTGCGGGTTGATCCGCGTGGCGTCCGCGCCCCAGCGGTTCATCGTGTCGCGCATGGCGGCAAGGTCGACCATGCAGGGTACGCCGGTGAAGTCCTGCATCAGCACGCGCGCCGGACGGTACTGGATCTCGTGGCTGGAGCGGCGTTCGACCTGCCATTCGACCAGCGCGCGGATATCGTCCACTGTGATCGAGGCGCCGTCCTCGAAGCGCAGCAGGTTTTCCAGCAGCACCTTGAGGCTGAACGGCAGGCGGCTGATGTCGCCCAGTTGCTCGGCCGCGCGGGGCAGGCTGTAGTAGGCGTAGTCCTGTCCCCCGGCGGTCAGGGTGTCACGGGTGCCCAGAGTATCGTTTCCGGTGGCGGTCATGGAAAATCCTGTGTGTCCTTGTCAGGCGCGCCGATAGACGGCCCTCCGACCCGTCGGGATCGAAGAACCGTCCAGCGCAGCGATGTCGCAGGGCTGAAGGAGTTTAGACCTGCGGGATCGCCTCGGGCACGATCGTCTTGACGATCGATGCGTCGAGCTCTTCGTAGTCGTGAAGACCGATCGTCTCGTAGAGTTCGGCGCGGGTCTGCATGGCATCGACCATCGCGTGGGTGCCGCCGTCCTTGGCAATCGCGGCGTAGAGTTTCGCCTGCGCCTTGTTGGCGACGCGCAGCGAGGAGACCGGCCAGATCACCATCTTGTAGCCCATCGCCTCGAATTCGTCGGCGGTGTAGAACGGCGTCTTGCCGAACTCGGTCATGTTGGCGAGCAGCGGCACGCCCGGCATCGCGGCGGCGAACTTCTCGAACATTGCGCGGGTATTGAGCGCTTCAGGAAAGATCGCGTCGGCGCCCGCCTCGACGTAGATCCTCGCGCGTTCCAGCGCCGCATCGAAGCCTTCGACCCCGGCGGCATCGGTGCGCGCGACGATCACGATGTCGCGGCTCGCCTTCTTGGCGGCGGCGACTTTGGCGGCCATGTCGGTGGGGGAGACGAGCGCCTTGCCGTTGAGGTGCCCGCACTTCTTGGGCAGGATCTGGTCCTCCAGATGGACCGCGCCCGCGCCGGCTTCCTCGAAGGTGCGGACCATGTGCATGACGTTGAGCGCCTCGCCATAGCCGGTGTCGCCGTCGACCAGCAGCGGCAGGCCGGAGGAGCGCACGATCTGGCGGATGAAGAAGGCGACTTCGTCCACGGTGATGATGCCAAGGTCGGGCAGACCCATCGAGGCGGTCATCGCCGCGCCCGAGAGGTACAAGCCATCGAACCCGGCATTGCGGGCCTGGATCGCGGCCTGGCCGTTGTGCGCGCCGGGCAGGCGATAGATGCCAGGCCGCTCCAGCGCGGCGCGGAAGCGCTTGCCGGCGGGTTCGGTGGGAAGGTCGTCAGCGAGAAGGTAGGGCATGGGTTCTCCTCAGGCCGCTTCGCTGCGCTGGGCAAGCGGCACGAAAGTCAGGTTCTCGGGGCCAGTGTAGTTGGCCGAGGGGCGGATGATCTTATTGTCCACGCGCTGCTCGATCACATGCGCGGCCCAGCCCGAGGTGCGGGCGATCACGAAGAGCGGGGTGAACATCGCAGTCGGCACGCCCATCAGGTTGTAGGATACCGCAGAGAACCAGTCGAGGTTGGGGAACATCGACTTGGCGTCCCACATCACGCTTTCGATCCGCTCGGCCACCGCAAACTGGCGCTGGGCACCGGCTTCGTCGGCAAGGTCCTTGGCGACGCGCTTGATGACGACGTTGCGCGGGTCGGAGATCGTGTAGACCGGGTGGCCGAAGCCGATCACCACTTCCTTGGCCTCCACCCGGCGACGGATGTCGGCCTCGGCCTCGTCGGCGGTCGCGTAGCGCTTCTGGATCTCGTAGGCGACTTCGTTGGCGCCGCCGTGCTTGGGACCGCGCAGCGCGCCGATGGCGCCGGCGATGCAGGAATACATGTCAGAGCCGGTGCCCGCGATGACGCGCGCAGTGAAGGTCGAGGCGTTGAACTCATGCTCGGCATAGAGGATCAGCGAGGTGTGCATCGCGCGCACCCAGCTTTCCGGTGCGGGTCTGCCGTGCAGCAGGTGGAGGAAATGGCCGCCGATGCTGTCGTCGCCCGTTTCCACCTCGATCCGGCGACCGTGGTGTGTGAAGTGATACCAGTAGAGCAGGATCGAGCCGAGCGAGGCCATCAGCCGGTCGGCAATGTCGCGCGCGTCGGGCAGGTTGTGGTCGTGGGTCTCGGGCAGCACGCAGCCCAGCGCCGAGACGCCCGAGCGCATCACGTCCATTGGATGTGCGGCGGCGGGGATCGCTTCCAGCGCCGATTTCACCGAGTGGGGCAGGCCCCGCAGGCCCTTCAGCTTGGCCTTGTAGGCGACAAGCTGCGGCGCGGTCGGCAGTTCGCCATGGACCAGCAGATGGGCGATCTCCTCGAACTCGGCGGTTTCCGCGAATTCGAGGATGTCGTAGCCGCGATAGTGCAGGTCGTTGCCGGTCTTGCCGACGGTGCACAGCGCGGTGTTGCCTGCAGCGACGCCCGAGAGGGCGACGGACTTCTTGGGCTTGAAGGGAGTCTCGGCGTTCATGCGGCGTATTCCCGTTTGTGCGTGAGCGTGGTGAAAGTGAAGCGGCCGCTGGCGGCCATGGTGCGCCCGCCGCCGTCCTGCGGCGCGGTGGCGAAGACGGAGACGACGATCGCCTGATGGTCAGCGCTGACCGACCAGGTCTCGAGATCGACGTCGGGTGTGGAGAAGCCCTCGTTCAACTGGACCTGTTCGCACCGGGCGCAGCGGATCGTGCCGGGCAGATGAGCCGAAGCACGATCGGCGGCGGCGCTGACCATCGCGCCCAGCAGATCGAGACCCTTCTCGGGACGGTTGGAGATCATTTCGCACCTCCTTCGAGAACGTCGGCAGGCACGCGAACGCTGCCTTCCATGAGGATGCGGGCGCTGCGGCTCATGATCGCGCGTGCGACGGTCCACTGGCCGTCCACCTGCCGGGCTTCCGCCCCGACGCGCAGGGTGCCCGAGGGGTGGCCGAACGTGACGGACCGGCGCTTGCCGCCGCCCGCCGCGAGGTTGACCAGCGTGCCCGGCACGGCGGCGGCAGCGGCGATGGCGACGGATGCGGTGCCCATCATCGCATGGTGCAGCTTGCCCATCGACAAGGCCCGGACGAGCAGGTCGATCTCGCCTGCGGCAACGGTCTTGCCGCTGGACGTGACATATTCCACCGGCGAGGCGATGAAGGCAATCTTGGGCGTGTGCTGGCGCCTGGCGGCTTCCTCGGGCGTCTTGATGAGACCCATCTTCAGCGCACCGATCGTGCGCAGCGCCTCGAACCGCGCCAGCGCGGCGGCGTCCGTGTTGATCGCCTCGCGCAGTTCGGTGCCGGTGTAGCCGATGGCTTCGGCATCGACGAAGATCGTCGGGATGCCGGCGTTGATGAGCGTGGCGCGTAGCTTGCCGCCTGCGACGAGGGCCTCGGGCACGTCGAGTTCATCGACCAGATTGCCAGTCGGGAACATGGCGCCGCCATCCTCACCCTCATCGGCGGGATCGACGAATTCCAGCACGATCTCGGCGGCGGGAAAGGTCACGCCGTCCAGCTCGAAGTCGCCGGTTTCCAGCACTGCGCCGCCGCTGACGGGGACATGCGCGATGATGGTCTTGCCGATATTGGCCTGCCAGATGCCCACGGTGCGCACCCCGTCAGGTCCGGCTGCGACATAACCCGCATGGATCGCGAAAGCCCCGGCGGCGGTCGAAAGGTTGCCGCAATTGCCAGACCAGTCCACGAAATCGGTGTCGATGGAGACCTGCCCATAGAGGTAGTCCACGTCGTGCCCTTCGCGCGTGCTGGGCGAGAGGATCACGCATTTGCTGGTGCTGGAGGTCGCGCCGCCCATGCCGTCGATCTGGGCGCCGTAGGGGTCGGGGCTGCCGATCACGCGCTGGAACAGGCGGTCGCGAGCTTGGCCGGGAACGCGCGCGGCTTCGGGCAGGTCTTCGAGGCGGAAGAACACGCCCTTGCTGGTGCCGCCGCGCATGTACGTGGCCGGAATGGCGATCTGGCCCATCAGACGGTTTCCGCTTCGGAAGCGAGGAAGTCGGCGGCAAAGCGCTGCAGCACGCCGCCCGCTTCGTAGATCGAGACTTCCTCGGCCGTATCGAGGCGGCAGGTTACGGGAACCTGCGTCGCCGCACCGTCGGCATGGCGGATCACCAGCGTCAGCGTGGCGCGCGGGCGGCGCTCGCCCTCCACATCATACGTTTCGGTGCCATCAAGGCCCAGCGTCAGGCGAGTGGTGCCGGGCTGAAACTCCAGCGGCAGCACGCCCATGCCGATCAGGTTGGTGCGGTGTATGCGCTCGAACCCTTCGGCGACGATGGCTTCTACGCCCGCCAGCCGCACGCCCTTGGCCGCCCAGTCGCGCGAGGAGCCCTGGCCGTAATCGGCCCCTGCCACGATGATCAGGGGTTGGCGGCGCTCCAGATAGGTCTCGATCGCTTCCCACATGCGCGTCACTTTGCCGTCGGGCTCGACGCGGGCGAGAGAGCCCTTTTTCACCGCGCCGTCCACCACCGCCATCTCGTTGACCAGCTGCGGGTTGGCGAAGGTCGCCCGCATGGCGGTCAGGTGATCGCCGCGGTGCGTGGCGTAGGAGTTGAAGTCCTCCTCCGGCAGCCCCATCCGCGCGAGGTATTCGCCCGCCGCCGAACTCGCGAGGATCGCATTCGAGGGCGAGAGGTGGTCAGTGGTGATGTTGTCGGGCAGGATCGCCAGCGGGCGCATGGCCTTGAGCGTGCGCGGGAACGCGGCCAGCGCGCCGACGCCTTCGGTATCCCAATAAGGCGGGCGGCGGATATAGGTGGATTGCGGCCGCCAGTCGTAGAGCGGGCTGGCCTCGTCACGCGCGCGTGGCGCGAACATCGGGTCGTAGACGTCGCGGAACTGCTGCGGCTTCACTGAGGCGGCGACGATCGCGTCGATGTCCTCGTCGCTGGGCCACAGGTCGGCAAGGCGGATGTCCTTGCCATCCACCACGCCCAGCACGTCGTTCTCGATATCGAAGCGTATCGTCCCCGCTATCGCATAGGCGACGACCAGCGGCGGCGAGGCAAGGAATGCTTGCCTAGCATAAGGGTGGATGCGCCCGTCGAAGTTGCGGTTCCCCGAAAGGACGGCGGTGGCGTAGAGATCGCGTTCGATGATCTCGTTCTGGATCGCCGGATCGAGCGCGCCCGACATGCCGTTGCAGGTGGTGCAGGCATAGGCGACGATGCCGAAGCCCAGCGCTTCCAGCTCCGGCAGCAGGCCGGATTCCTCCAGATAGAGGCGTGCGACCTTCGATCCGGGTGCGAAGGAAGTCTTGACCCACGGCTTGCGCGTGAGGCCCAGCGCATTGGCCTTCTTCGCGACAAGACCCGCCGCCACGACATTGCGCGGGTTGGAGGTGTTGGTGCAGCTGGTGATCGCGGCGATCACGACGGCGCCATCGGGCAGCAGCCCATCGCGCTCCTGCGCCACCGCCTTGTCGAGATCGACGGCGATGCCGCGCTCCTCCAGCGCCGAGGTCGGCAGGCGGCGGTGCGGGTTTGAGGGGCCAGCCATGTTGCGCACGACGGTTGAAAGGTCGAACTCCAGCACCCGTTCGTATTCGGCATTGCGCAGGTCGTCGGCCCAAAGGCCGGTCAGCTTTGCATAGTCCTCGACCAGCCGGACATGATCGGGATCGCGGCCCGTCAGCAGCAGGTAGTCGATGGTCTGGCTGTCGATGTGGAACATCGCAGCGGTGGCGCCGTATTCCGGGCACATATTGGAGATTGTCGCGCGGTCGCCGATCGAGAGGCTGTCGGCGCCTTCTCCGAAGAACTCGATCCATGCGCCGACGACGCGGCTCTGGCGCAGGAACTCGGTAATGGCGAGGACGATGTCGGTGGCGGTTATACCCGGCTGGCGTTGCCCGGTGAGGCGCACGCCAACGATATCGGGGAGGCGCATCATCGAGGCGCGGCCCAGCATCACCGTCTCGGCTTCCAGCCCGCCGACGCCGATGGCGATGACGCCCAGCGCATCGACGTGCGGCGTATGGCTGTCCGTGCCCACGCAGGTATCCGGAAACGCGACGCCATCGCGCACCTGAATGACGGGCGACATCTTCTCCAGATTGATCTGGTGCATGATGCCGTTGCCCGCCGGGATCACATCGACGTTCTCGAAGGCGCTCTTGGTCCATTCGATGAAGTGGAAGCGATCTTCGTTGCGGCGATCTTCTACCGCCCGGTTCTTGTCGAAGGCGGCTGCATCGAAGCCGCCATATTCGACAGCGAGCGAGTGGTCGACGATCAGCTGCGTGGGCACCACCGGATTGACCTTGGCCGGATCGCCGCCCTGGTCGGCGATGGCGTCGCGCAGGCCGGCAAGATCGACCAGCGCGGTCTGGCCGAGGATGTCGTGGCATACGACGCGCGCGGGATACCAGGGGAAGTCGAGATAGCGCTTGCGCTCGACAATCTGGGTCAGCGCATCGCTCAGCAGCGCCGGATCACAGCGGCGCACCAACTGCTCGGCGAGCACCCGGGAAACGTAGGGAAGGCCGCTATAAGCGCCGGGGCGGATGCCCTCGACGGCGGCGCGCGTGTCGAAATAATCGACGGCGGTTCCAGCTGACGTTCCAGGGAAGGGCTTGCGATAGGCGTGGTTCATGGGCCTCTTATCGGCAGCGCCGCCGCCTGTGAAAATGGCTGAAAAGGCGAAGACTTGCGGACGGATTTCTGCAAATCTGCAAACTTTGCGAATTCAGGCTGCGGCCGCGTTCTGACGGATGGGGCGTGACTTGCCGTGCTCGTCGACGCAGACCATCTCGAAACGGCCTTTTACCGCGAGCGAGCGTTCGCCGCTGATGAGCCCCTCGGCGGTCATCTCCACTTCGACCGTCAGCGACGAGCACCCTTCGCGCACGACGTAGGCGTGCAGTTCGACGAGTTGTCCGACTCGGACCGGGTGGCGGAACTCGATCTTTTCCGAGGTTCGCATCACCACCGCCGCGCGGGCATGGCGGCTTGCGGCGATGAAGGCAGCCTTGCCCAGCAGGCTGAGCGCAGTGCCACCGAACAGCGTGCCATAGTGGTTGGCCTGTTCGGGAAAGACCATTTCGCACAGCCGGGTCGATGGGGTGTCCGCGGGCAGGGCATGGGCAGTGGGCATGGTGGTATCTCCTTTGCGAAGACAGCCAACCACGCGCCGGGCGCGGGACAAACCCCTGAAAGCGGGAAGGTTGCGAAGGCCTTCCGTGCAAACCCGCGAATGTTGCGAATTCGTAGTGGGTCCAACGCCAAGGAGCCTTGTCAGAGCCCGTCCGGTTCCCGGACGAGCCCTGCGGCTCGTTCAGCCGGCGAGTTCCTCTCTGACGATCCGCGCGCCAGCGCCAAGCGCGTTCAGTTTGCCTCGAGCCACGGCGCGGGGCAGCGGGGCCATGCCGCAGTTGGTGGACGGGTAGAGCTTGTCAGCTTCCACGAACTGCAGGGCCCTGCGCAGGGTATCGGCCACCTCTTCGGGCGTTTCGATGGTGTCGCTGGCCACATCGATGGCCCCGACCATGACCTTCTTCCCGCGGATCAGTTCGATGAGGTCCAACGGAACCCGCGAGTGATGGCATTCTAGCGATACGATATCGATCTTCGACTTTTGGAGATTCGGGAAGGTCTGTTCGTACTGCCGCCATTCCGCCCCCAGGGTCTTCTTCCAGTCGGTGTTCGCCTTGATGCCGTACCCGTAGCAGATGTGGACCGCCGTTTCGCATTTCAGCCCTTCGGCAGCCCTCTCCAGCGTGGCGATCCCCCAGTCGTTGGCCTCTTCGAAGAAGACGTTGAACGCGGGCTCGTCGAACTGGATAATGTCGATGCCTGCCGCCTCCAGTTCCCTGGCCTCCTGGTTGAGGATCGTGGCGAATTCCCAGGCCAGCTTTTCCCGGCTGCGGTAATGGGCATCGTAGAGCGTATCGATCATCGTCATCGGGCCGGGCAGCGTCCATTTGATGGGCTGATCGGTCTGCGTGCGCAGATACCGGGCATCATCGACGAAGACCGGCTGCGGGCGGGCGACCGCGCCGACGACCGTAGGCACGCTCGCATCGTAGCGATTGCGGATCCTGACCGTCTCACGCTTCTCGAAATCGACGCCGCTCAGGTGCTCGATGAATGTCGTAACGAAGTGCTGGCGGGTCTGTTCGCCATCGCCGACGATGTCGATCCCGGCCTGCCGCTGATCGTCCACGGCCAGGCGCAGCGCATCGTGCTTGCCGGCGACCAGTTCCTCGCCTTCCAGCTTCCAGGGCGACCAGAGTTTCTCGGGCTCGGCCAGCCAAGAGGGCTTGGGCAGACTGCCAGCGGTCAAAGTGGGCAACAGTGTTTTCATGTTGGATGACCTTGTGTGCTGTCTTGTCAAAGGATGTGGCTGGCGGCGTAGCCGGCGGACCAGCGGTCCAGATCGGCCTGGTACGGCCGGATGAAGTGCTCTTGCGCAAACCGGCCCTGCTCGATGGCGAGGCGGCTGCGCTCTTCGCGGTCGTAGACGATCCGGGTGGACGAGAAGTCCTGATGGTTCAGGCTGGGCCGGAAGCATTTCCCCGCAGCCGAATTGGCGTTGTAGATTTCGGGCCGGTAGATCCTCTGGAACGATTCCATCGTGCTGATCGTGCCGATCAGTTCGAGGCTGGTGTAATCGCTTGCCAGATCGCCGGTGAAATAGAACGCCATCGGCGCGACACTGCCCCGAGGCATGAAGTAGCGCGCCTGCAGGCCCATCTTCGCGAAGTATTCGTCGGTGGAGGAGAACGCGCTCTGCCGGTACTCGATCCCCAGGATCGGGTGGCGGTTTTCCGTGCGATGGTAGGTCTGGCTGCTCGAGACACTCAGGCAGATGACCGGAGGCTTCGCGAAATTGTCCCGGTATGTAGGCGAGGCCAGGAAGTGCCGGAACAGGTTGCCGTGCAGATCGCCGAAGCCCTCCGGCGTCGCGAACGTAGACCGTCCCTTGTTATGCTCGGCCAGCAGCACGCTGAAGTCGTAATCGCGCACGTAGGACGAGAAATTGTTCCCGGCGATCCCGGCGATGCACGTATCGGTCTTTCGGTCGATGATGCTCGGCTTCAGGATCTCGATCATCGGGAAGGCATCGCCGCCATCGCCCGCAGCAACATGCATCTCGACCGAGACGATATCGAGCTCGACCCGGTAGCGGTCACCCTCGGGATTGTCCCAATCCGCCAGATCGTTGCAGCGGTTGTCGATCATCCTGAGGGCAGCCTGCAGGTTTTCCTGGCGGTGCTCGCCTCTGGCCAGATTGGCGAAGTTCGTCGTGATCCGCGTGTTGTCGGAGGGGCGATAATTCTCGTCGAAGCGAATGCTGCTGATGGAGAATGTGAGATCGTCGTCTGTCATGGCCGGTTGTCCTGAAGATCGCCTGATCGTGGGCGCCAGCGGCGCGCCGGAAGCGATACGGGTGAGGCGAGGGCGTGGGAATGTCGGGTTGGCGTGTGTTGCGGGCATGCACGGTGTCCTGCGGTCCGGCGCGAACGCCGTCCGTCGTTGTGGTTCGGGAATGGGTCTGGATTTGCGGCGCGCCGCGTCAGGCGGGGCTCAGCCCGATGACACGGCGCGCGGGCGCATTCGTCGATTTGCGAAGGGGCGGGACAGGATTGCAAACATCGACCGATCACCTGCTTTGGCCGGGCGGAAGGATCGAAGGAAGAACGCGCAAAGTAGGAGCGGCCCACACGGCGGATAGACTGCGGGCCACGCTTCAAGCGCGATCCACCGGAGGAACCCCCGTCCGAGGAACGTTATGGCGCCGAAGGCAGGTCTCCTGGCTTGCGGGTCATTGCGGCGGTTCCGGCCTTCCCGAGCCTTGTGCAAGGCTCAGTGACACGAAATGGAACCGCCACTCGCCACTTACAGTTGCGGGGGCAGCGCCGGACTCTGCCCCGAAGGGCACCACCGGCTTCCCGTCTTAGCCCCGCCGTCATGCCTGAAGCGGGGAACCTCGACACGCTCTCTCAACACCATCGCCAGCCAACTGTCAACCATCATATAAAGATATCTTTATATGATGGTTTCGATGTGAGGCTATTCCGTCAGCGACGCAGTCCGCGCTCGTACTTGGCCGAGGAGCGGTACACGTGAGGAAAGGCTGGAAAGCTCCTCGAGAACCTGCAAAACTATGATGGTTTCTTGATCTGAACATCGCGGTCGCCGCTGCGGCATTGCTGATTGGCAAGATCTGGAAATGCTCAAGCAGGTTCGCCGTCACAGCGGTGATCCTCAAGTCCATGGAGCAGACGTGACCGGGGACGCCGTGCAGGTGACCGGGCATCAGGCCGCCGCTCAACGACGTGCGGGTCTTCTCCGTCAAGGGTTCGTTCGACTGCCATGTCTGCCGCAATGCAACTGTCCCCCCATGGCGGTTACTGTGGGTACGCGCCTGCACACTCTCGTCTCGCCCGCATATCTGCAGAACTGCGCTGGCGCGTGGACGGCGATGGATGGCGACTGTCCTTCGGGCGATGTTTTGAGGATCATGTTGCCTTGGGTTTGCGAAGGGGGCAGGCGAAGCGTTTCGTACGTGCCGCGTTCTGGCCGCGTGCGCGGATCGAGTGGCGTGCGCTGAACGAGGCGTTCGTCATCTTGGCGCCTGACTGCGGACCCGATTCAGTCGATCTGGCTGATCTGATGGGCCGTCTGGTCGAACTGGCCAAACGACCGCTTACGCCTAAGGAACTTCTTGCGGTGCTGCCGCTCACCAACAAGGAACGCGTGCGCTGGACCAAGGACGGTCGTCTTACCCCCAGTGGATCCGTGAGTATCCGTAAGGGGCAGATCGTATCGGTGCCGACCTATTCGGTATCGCAGGTTGAGCGCCTGCTGGGCGCTCCTCAGGTCATTTGCGACTGGCGCGAAGAAGATGCGCGTCTGGGCAAGGATGGCCACTGACGCCAGCGTCTCGCAATGCCACATTCTCCATGCTCACTGGTTGTCGCCGGTAAGCACGCAAACGAGATCCAACCGCCCGACCATGACGGTCGAGCGGCCGGACGCAAGTATCATTCCGGCTTGTGTTCCAGCGTGAAGCTGAGCGTCGCCGTGAGTTCGACATTGCGGTACTTGGTCGGGTTGTCGCTAGGTCCGTTATAGACGGCATGAATGACATTGAGGCCTTGGTTACGCACGACGAGCGTTACGGTGCCGTCGGTGCCGGTCACGACCTCCTTCGCGTCCGGGTCATTCACGAAGTCAGCGATGAGATGGGCCCCGGCCACCGGCTGCCCCTGGAAGAGAACCTTGTACTTCAGCTTCTGCCCCAGCAGCTTCGGGATCGGGCCTACCGGCACGATCTGAAGCGTCTGGCCGGGCAACGCCGGTATGCTGCCCATCAGTTTGCCCTGGATCCGCACTGCATACTTGATGTTGTTGGTCGAGATTTCGGCGCCGGGCATCTCGTCGAGGCCCTTCTTTTCGTACTCGCCGCCCTTCATGCGCGACCACACGCCGTTCTGCAGAACGGCGGTGACGAAGGCGGGTTTGACTTCGGTTTCGACGAGCATGGCGAGGCCCGAGACCCGGTGCAACACCTTGATCGACGTGCCCTCGGCATCAAAGGCGGCGACCGTGTCGATCAGCGGCTCGCGCTTTACCATGTCCATGTCGTCGGCGCCTTCGCCATAGACGAGCACGATCTGCTTCGAGCGTTCGGTCAGGTAGATACCATGGGCTTGGGCAGGTACGGTGCAGAGCGTGAGGAGCGAGGTGAGGATCGTGGCATTCAACGCGGTTTTCATCGTGCACATCCTTGCTTTGGTTCGATCGAGGGCATGGTGGAGGTCTCGGCCGGAGACAGGGGTTGCGCCCCGCATCACAGGCTCAAGCATCACAGGCCAACCGTGATGCTGGCGACGGCGCTCAAGGGGGCGCCCGGATAAAGATTGCTGCCGAAGCCGCGCTCGGCGTACTTCTTGTCGAGCAGGTTGTTGACGTTGACCTGCAGCTTCACGTTCTCTGCGAGCGGATAATAGGCGAGCAGGTTCACCGTGGCGTAAGGCCGGATATAGGGCGCGGTGGCCGCCGTGCCTGCTATGCGTCCGCCCAGATACGTGACGCCCGCGCCTGCACCCAAGCCCGCGAGGGCACCGTCCTGAAACTCGTAGACATTGAGCAGGCTGGCCGAATGGCGCGGCGTGTTGGGAAGACGCTGCCCTAACGGAAGACGGTTGTCCTTCGTCACCTCGGAATCGGCGAAGGCATAACCACCCACCACGCGCCAGGCGCGCGTGATGTTGCCGGTGATGGAGATGTCGATGCCCCGGCTGCGCACTTCACCTGCGGCAATGCTGTAATCGAGGTTGTCCGGGTCGGTGGTTGCAACGTTCTGCTTGGTCGTGTGGAACAGCGCCGCCGTCGCGCTCAGGGTGCCGTCCAGCAGTTCGAGCTTCACGCCCGCCTCGTAGCTGGTGCCCCGCTCGGGATCTAGCACATTGCCGTTCACATCAGCGGCCGTGTTCGGCTTGTTGGAGCGCGCATAGCTGCCGTAGAGCGAGACTTGCGGGCTGAGCACAAAGACAGTGCCGAGGCGCGGGGTGAACACCGTCTGTCTGAAGGCGGAAGTCACGCCATTACGCAGGTTGAGGTTGTCGCTCTCGAATCTTTCGAGCCGTCCGCCGACCAGCACCTTCAGCCAGGGCAGCAACGATAGCTGATCCTGAGCGTAGCCGGCGAAGGTCCGCGTCTGCGTGCGGATGCTGGTGAAGCTGCCATTAAGCGGCGGTATGGCCGATCCGTAGACCGGGGCGAAGATGTCGATCGTGAAGGGCGAGAGCGTCGGGCTCGAATTGCGGATGACCTCGGTGTAGTGAAACGCCTCGAATTCGGCGCCCAGCAGCACTTCGTGCTCGATCGTGCCGGAGGCGAATTTGCCGGTCAGGTTGACCTGCGCATCGAGATCACGCCATCTCAGCGTCCGTTCGCTGTAGGTCCGCACCAGGGTGCGGCCATCGGCGCGCACGCTGGAGGCCTGGATGCCGGGGCCGCCCAGTTCGCCGTTGTAATATTGCATCCCCGCACGCAGCTTCCAGTCCCGGCCCAGCTTGTAGTCGGCGACGATGTTGCCGAGCCCGTTACGCACGCGCCAGCGGCCAACCGATGGCTCTCCGAAGAACCGGGAGGAAGGGATGGCGATCGCAAGCTGGTTGCGGAAGGCGGGATTGCCGCGATCGAGCGGTGTCTTAACCTGCACCAATTCGCCGCCAAGCGTGAAGGTCAGGTCAGAGGAGGCATCCCAGGCGACCACAGGGGCAACCACGATGCGGTCGGACTGGACATGGTCGCGGAAGGTGTCACCGCCTTCCACCGCCGCGCCAAGGCGATAGCGTACGGTCCGACCGCTATCGACAGGGCCGGTGGCATCCACGGTGCCGCGCCATCCGCCGAAGCTGTCGATCCGGCCGCTGACAGTCTGCGCCGTCCGATCCGAAGGCACGCGCGAGACGATGTTGAAGGTGCCACCCGGATCGCCGCGGCCGTAAAGCAGGGCGGCCGGGCCGCGCAGCACGTCCACGCGCTCCACCGCGATCGAATCGGGCGCAGGCGGATAGCCGCGGTTCATCGGGAAACCGTTGCGGAAATACTCAGATGGGGTGAAGCCACGCAGGTTGTAGTCGGTCAGGCCGGTGCCGCCGAAGTTGTTGCCGCGCGTGATGCCGCCCGCATAGGCCAGTACGTCCTCGACGCGGTTGGCCTGAAGGTCCTCCACGACCTGCCGGGTCAGTACCGTCACCGACTGCGGCACTTCGAGGAGCGGCGTGTCGGTGCGTGTCGCGCTGTTCGAGCGGGTGGCGTTGTAGGCGCCGCCCTTGCCGGTGACGACGATCGGATCGTCGGCGTTATCGGTTTCGGCGGCATGAGCCAGCATCGGGACCGGCATCAGCGCGAATGCGCCGGCAAGCAGTCCGGCCTTGGTCGTCGGTTTCAAGTCATTCCCCCCGGGGCGCCAGGCAACACCGGGCAGGAGGCTTCCGCGCGAACGGTCGGCGCGCACGGCAGCCGGACACCCCAAAAAGGCGGCCGACGCACGACACCGATGCGGCCCCCCGCCGCATTCTCGTCGCTCAGACGGAGAAAACTAACCGTGCCGAGACCATCCCCTGGATCAGGCAAGAGCGACCGGTGCTTCGGCAGGTCTCCTGGCTTGCGGGTCACAGCTTGATGCACGGCCTTCCCAGGCCTCGCAGGAGTTAGCGTCCGGCCCAGTGGCTGGCGGCACGAGCCTTGCCCGTCCGCACATGTACATCGCGCTCGCCGCTCACAGTTGCAGGGACAGCCTCGGATTCGGGCGAGCCGAGGGTATCGGCCCATCCTCACCGCGTTCCCTTTTAAGCCTTTCTCAAGGCACCGATGCGATCAGACCGGCTGCCGAAGCAACCGAACACGGCGGGCGTTATCCGCATTGATCTCAATTCGCAATAGCAGATCCTGCGCCCAGCGATTGCAGCCGCCATTCGCCATTGAAAGACAGCATGACACGGCAAAGCGGCGCCAGATCGATCGACAGCGTTGTCGCTACCGGAAGGCCAAGCGTCTGTGCAAGAATGGCGCGCACGAGCATCGGATGCGTAACGGCAAGGACTGGCGTATTCTGTTCGGCGAGACGGTCGAGCCAGGGCGCGATGCGCGCGCAGGCAGCATCAAGCGATTCGCCGCCTTTCGCGCCGCCTTCGGGGGCTTGCAGCCATGCCATGAGCGCCCCGGGTTCTGCTTCCTCGATTGCAGCGAATGACAATCCCGACCACTCACCGTTGTCGAGGTCGGCAAGCAGCGGCTCAATCTGCGTCGTGCAGCCCATCGCCTGTGCCGTTTGCTGCGCCGACACGGCGGGACTGCAATAGGCGATTTCTCCAAATCTCCTCGGAAGCACGATTCGGCCGGCATCGCGTCGCCCAGCCTCGTCCAGCCCGTCTTGCGGTCCTGCAAATCCGCCGCTGCGACTGAATGCCGTGGCGCTCGCGCAAAGCAGCATTAGCGAAGTTGCCAGGGTGACCTCCGGAAGCGTTGACGGAACGGTTCGCCGGGTCTTAAGTGGCGCGAACCTTCTGGTTGAAGAAGCCGGTGCAATTCCGGCGCGGTCGCGCCACTGTAATCGAAGCCTTCGCAGGGCGTCGAGAGCCAGACCTTCAACCGGGATAATCCGTTTTCAGGGCGCGAGACCCTTGAAGGAGCATGACATGGCATCGAACGCCGCGCTTTTCGACGACGCTTTCATCCCGGTGCAGGGCCGCAGCGCCATTCCGCTCGCAGACATCGCTCCCTGGGCCGTACTCGGCATGCTTCTGGCGCTCATCTTCCTCTATTTCGTGAGCACCGAGCAGGGCGCCTACGCGCTCTTCAAGGGCATGTATGTACACGAGTTCGTCCACGATGGGCGTCACCTTCTCGGCTTCCCCTGCCACTGATCGCAGGCACATGACCAAGGACCTGTTGTGGCGCGGAATGCTGGCCGGCATTCTCGCGGCGCTCCTCTCCACGCTGTTCGCGCGCGCTTTCGCCGAACCGCAAATCGATCTCGCGATTGGCTACGAGGAATCGCACGCCGCTCACGCGGCGCACCATATGAGCGAGCCTGCGGGAGACAGCGAGGAAGAGGAACTGGTGTCCCGCGACATACAGAAGAGTGCCGGGCTGCTGACAGCTTTGGCGCTGTATGGCGCTGCAGTCGGAGGTGTCTTCTCTCTGGTTTTTGCCTATGGCTACGGGCGGTTCGGCATGATCGGACCACGCAGCCTGTCGCTGCTCCTCGCCGGCCTCGCGTTTCTTCTCATCGTGATCGTGCCCGCGCTCAAATACCCGCAGACGCCGCCTGCTGTCGGCAAACACGAAACGGTCGGGCTGCGCACCGCCGCATACTTCGCCATGATCGCCCTGTCGCTCGGCGCGGCCGTGATGGCCGGCAAGGCTCGGGCAACCTTTGCTCGCGGCCGCCGCGGGTTCGACGCAACACTGTTCGCGACAGGGCTATACATCGCAATCGTCGCTCTGGGCCAATTGCTATTGCCCCCGATCAACGAGGTCCCGGGCGATTTCCCAGCCACACTGCTATGGAACTTCCGTATCGCTTCTATCGCCACACAGCTTCTGATGTGGGCCACGATCGGTATCGCCTTCGGAGCTTGGGCGGAGCGCGTGCTGAGGCGTGAACGAGCAGCATAGTTGAACGGCGGCTTTTAGGACATTCCTCGAAGTGGCCGAGCGGCAGAAATGGGCGCGTGGCCGAAGGGCTGGTGCCATCCTCGCCCGGCGACCTTTGGCAAAAATTGTCCCTTGGCGGCTTAGCACTTCGCTGGCGGACAACCGTCTCGACCGGAGGAGCCCTCTCGCCTCCAAGACTTAGCCTTCTCGAGCTATATTCGCGCGTCGAGACACATTGACGGCCCTTTCATTCAGGTACCCTTCCTTTGAATACGACAACTCCGGTCGACGACGAGGCCGCCCTGCTCCAGCTCTCGCACGACTCTCAAGACCTTGTGCAGCATCTGACCACGCATCGTCAGTTCGTAGGCCCGCACCTCCAAACGAGAATGCACCACCATTTCGATGAGCGCGAGCGCGTGCATCTCGGTCAAGCGCAGCGTCAGCATTTTCGCGCTGATGCGCGGCAGCCGTCGCCGGATGTCGCTGAAACGAAGAGGCCCATTCGAAAGCGCATCGACAATGCGGAGCAGCCATCGCTTCTCGACGAGAGACAGGACATCCGCGGGATGTTCCCGGTGTTCGAGAGCCCCCTCAGGGCTCATGCCCTGACCGCTTCGCCATCTGCGCCGGTGCCTTCCTCCCCTGCCCAGGGACGCAGTCCCACGGGGATGAGAACCAGGAGACCGTATGCCGCCAGCGCCACGCTCATGCACACGAACAGGGCCGTGAGCGATCCGGTGTAACGCAGGACGAGGAACCCTCCCCCCACCGCCACGATGAGCCGGGCGGTGGCGCCCGCAATCGGCCAGCGCAATCGCCCGGCAGCCTGCGACGCGAAATAGAGGGCAAGGCCGACGCCGAAGAAGCCGTAGAACGGCCCGACCAGGCGCAGGTAGGAACTGCCGAGGCGCACGATCTGCGGGTCATGCGTGAACAGGCCCATCCACGCCGCCGGAAAAGCTGCCGCGACGAGACCGACCGTCTCCGACGCCATGAATGCCAAGGCCGCCCCCGTCAGCGCGATACGCCGTGCGCGGGCGACCTGTCCCGCTCCCAGATTGGTGGCGACGAGCGCAATCAGCGGCGCGCCGATCCCGAACACGAGCGGGATCAGCAGGTACTCCAGGCGCACCCCGGTCCCGTACCCGGCCACGGCGGCGAGCCCCGCGCCCGAGGCGACGAGCGCCGTGGTCCCGGCGATGACGAGGTTCGTCTGCACCGAATTGAGCGCCGAAAGACCGCCCACGCGCAGTAGTCCGACGATCAGGTCGCGGCGCAGCGGCGCCCTCACGAAGCGGACGGGGTTGCGACCGCTCAGGATATGCCAGGCCATCGCCAGCGTGCCAGCGGCGTAATAGACGAGTAGCGCGGCGCCGCCCCCGGCGATGCCGAGCGCAGGGACCGGGCCGAAGCCAAAGATCAGCAGCGGCGAGACGGGAATCAGGAACAGCGCGCCGATGCACGTGACGAGCGCCGGAAAGCGCATGTTTCCCGTCCCCCGGATCACGCTGGAAAGGCCGCTCATCAGCCACAGGAACACATTGCCCGCGAAGACGATGTCCGAGTAGACGAGCGCGGCATGCAGGCTGGCGCCTTCCCCGCCCATCAGGCGGTAGATGCGCTCCCCGCCCACGAGGAAGAGCGCCGAAAACGTAAGGCCAAGCACGACGTTGACCACCACTGCATGGAGGACAAGCGCGTCCGCCTCCACCTGCCGCCGACCGCCAAGCGCGCGCGCCACGGCCGAAGATATGCTGCCGCCAAGGGCTCCGGCCGAGAAGGTCGTCATCAGCATCAGCGCGGGGAATACAAGCGCCATGCCCGCCAGCGCGTCGGAACCCAACTTCGCCACCCACCATGTCTCGATCAGGCCGGTCGACGCCTGCGTCAGCATGATGAGGACGTTGGGCAGGGCGAGGCGAAGGATCATCGGCACGACGGGGCCTTCGATCATCGCGCGGGTCCGCTCGTCCATTTGCCGAACGGGCGACGGAATAGCGGCTTTCGGCAGGGCTGCCTGCACTGTCATAGCGCTTCCAATGCGAGGGCGATGCCCTGCCCGCCGCCGATGCACAGCGTCACCACGCCGCGGCGCAAGCCGTCGCGCCGCATGGAATGCAGCAGCCGCGTCGTCAGCACCGCGCCGGTCGCGCCGATCGGATGACCGTGAGCGATGGCACCGCCCTCGACGTTGACGATGTCCTCGGGAATGCCTAGTTCCTTGATGACCGCCAGCGGCACCACCGCGAAAGCCTCGTTGATCTCGATCCGCTCGACGTCGCCGAGGGCCCAGCCTGCGCGGTCCAGCGCCTGCCGCACGGCGGGGACAGGCCCCAGCCCGAACAGACCCGGCTCGACCGCTGCAACGCCGTAACCCGCCAGCCGTGCGTAAGGCTCGATTCCCGCAGCTTCGGCAAAGGTGCGCTGCGCGACGACGACGGCGGCGGCCCCGCTGTTGAGGCCCGGCGCATTGCCCGCCGTGATCGTGCCGCCTGCCCGGAACGCGGGCTTCAGACGGGCGAGCTTTTCCGCCGTCGTGTCTGGCCGGGGTGCTTCGTCGGTGCCGAATGCGATCTTGCCCGCCCTGCCGCCCGCGACTTCGAGCGCAAGAATCTCCGCATCGAACAGTCCGGCATCGCGCGCGGCGGCGAAGCGCTGCTGTGAACGCAGCGCGAAGCGGTCCTGCTCCTCGCGCCCGAGCCCGGTGATGTCGACCAGCGTTTCGGTGTGCCAGCCCGAATGTTCGCCCGAGAAGGCATCATGAAGCCCGTCAGTCAGCATGCTGTCGAGCACCGCGCCGGGCCCCATGCGCAGCCCCCAGCGACCGCCTTCGAGCAGGTAGGGCGCACGGTCCATGTTCTCCATGCCGCCCGCAACCGCCGCCTCGATGCCGCCCATTGCGATTTCCTGCGCGGCGGACAGGATCGCCTGCGCGCCCGATCCGCACACGCGGTTGACGGTCAGCGCCGGAACCGAGACGGGCAGCCCTCCGCCGATCGCAGCCTGCCGCGCCGGGTTCATGCGGTTGCCCGCCTGGAGGACGTTCCCCATGACGACCGAGCCCACGTGGTCGGGCGCGAGGCCCGACCGCCGCACGGCCTCGGCGATGACGGCCGCGCCAAGCACGGTGGCGGGGGTGTCCTTCAGCGTTCCGTTGAAGGCGCCGATAGCGGTGCGCACCGGCTGTGCGAGCACGATTTCGGTACGGGACATGATATTCACTCCGTTTGCTTGCAGTCAGGCGACGGCAGCTTCGCTGCGCCGGGGCGATGCGGGATCAAGCGCGCTGACCGCATCAAGGCGCGCGATCTGTTCAGGCGAAAGGACAAGGTCGGCCGCGGCAAGATTGCTGCGCAGCTGCTCCAGTGTGCGCGGGCCGATCAGCGGCACCGCGCCATGCGTTCCTGCCCACGCGATGGCGACGCGGTCTGCGGTGATTCCCGCCTCCTCGGCCACTGCCAGCACGGCATCGAGCACGGCAGAGCGCTTGGCGCTGTTTTCCGGCTGGAACACCCGGCCGCCAAGCCCTTCGGCCCGGCCTGCCTCGCCCTTGCGGTACTTGCCGGTCAGCATCCCTCCGCCAAGCGGCGACCATGTGACCGCGCCCAGCCCGAGCGCCTCGACGGCGGGGAACAGGTCCGCCTCCGGCGCGCGATGGACGAGGCTGTGCTCGAACTGCACGGCCGCCAGCGGCAGGCTGCGCGCGGCCTCCGCCAGCGTCACCGCCCGCGCAACGCGCCAGGCGGGGAAGTTGGAGAGCCCGGCGTAGAGGATCTTGCCTGCCCGCGCGAGGTCGTCGAGCCCGTGCAGGATCTCCTCCATCGGCGTTATCCCGTCGGGCTGGTGGACCCAGTAGAGATCGATGCGGTCGGTGCCGAGGCGCTGCAAGCTGGCTTCCACCGACGCAGCCATCGCCTTGCGGCTGTTGCCAAGGACGAGACGACCCGCGTCGGGCGCCGCGCCCATCGTGAACTTGGAGGCTAGCAGGAAATCCTCGCGCCTCCCCTTGAGCATACCGCCGAGAAGCTCCTCCGCCTCACCGAACTGGTAGACGTCGGCGGTGTCGATGAAGTTGCCGCCCGCATCGGCATAGGCGTTGAGGATCGCCTCGCTTTCACGCGGCTCGGCGCCGTGCCCCCAGCGGGTGCCGAAATTGCCGGTGCCAAGCGCGATCTGCGCCACCTGCACGCCGGTGCGTCCGAATGTCCTGTACTGCATGGGAGTCTCCTGAAAATCGGAACTTGGGAAGGGATATGTGTAATTGCACATTTCAACACGCGGCTTCGCTGGCGGGCCGCATCGTCAGTCCTCGAAAGCGTGTCGTTGCAGATTGTCGCGGAGGTAGGCGGCTTCCTGCGCGCCGACCTGCGTTTCGTAAGCCTCCTGCGCCGCCCGCCACAACGGCGCCGCTACGGTCAGCCTGTCACGCCCGGCTGCCGTCAGCGTCAGTACGATGCTGCGCGTACCTTCGAGCTGACGCCGGTCGATCAGCCCCTCCGCCTCCAACCGCGAGACGGCGCGCATCAAGGTCGTGCGCTCCATCACCATCGCGTGTGCCAGTTCCGCGATCGTCATCGCCTCCCCCCGCGCGGTCACGGCGAGGATCGAGAACTGTGAACTCGACAGACCCGCCGGCGCAAGGTGCCGGTCGTACAACCGCGTGAGCGCACGCGCGTGGCGACGCGCGGCAAGATTGTAGCAAGCGGAAGGTCTATCGGGCATGAGCGTGATGTAATGTGCAATTGCACATACGCAAGGTGTCACGGGTGGAAACTTGTTTTTCGACATGGTCGCTCGAATGGACCGGCCCGGCCGCGTCTCGATGAGCGGCCGGGTCCTTTCTCATACCGGCAGGTGTACCTTCGTGCCCTCTCGGTGCCGCTCAGTACCGCTCTTCGGCGCGTCAGTCCGGATGCGGAACCAGATAGCGTAGAGGGCCGGCAGGAAGATCAGCGTAAGCACGGTTCCGCCCAGAGTTCCGCCAATCAGCGTATAGGCAAGCGAGCCCCAGAACACCGAAGTCGTCAACGGAATGAACGCAAGGATCGCTGCGAGCGCGGTCAGGATCACCGGCCGCGCGCGTTGCACGGTCGCCTCCACCACGGCATGGTAGGGATCGAGTCCGTCAGCCTCGTTGCTGTGGATTTGTCCGATCAAAATCAACGTGTTGCGCATCAGGATACCGGCCAGACCGATCAGCCCGAGGATGGCATTGAAGCCGAACGGCTGCCCGAACAGCAGCAGCGTCGGCACCACGCCCACCAGTCCCAGCGGCGCGGTCGCCACCACCATCGCCATCGCCGAGAAACTGCGGACCTGAAAGATGATGACGGTCAGCATCAACGCGATCATGATCGGAAACACCGCCGCCAGCGCCGCATTCGCCTTGCCCGCTTCCTCGATCGCGCCCGCCGTGTCGATGCGATAGCCGGACGGGAGCTTTGCCTTCACCGGCGCCAGCGCCTTCTCCATCGCCATCGACACTTCCGGCGGCTGCAGCCCCTCCGCGATGTCGCCGCGCACGGTGATCGTCGGCACCCGGTCCCGGCGCCGCAGGATGGGGTCTTCCATGCGGACTTCCAGACGGCCGATCTGCGACACGGGCACATGCTGTCCCTCCGCGCCGACGAGCGTAAACCCGCCGATTCGTGCGGGATCGAGCCGCTCCGCACCGTTGCTGCGCGCCACGACATCGACAGTGCGAATATCCTCGCGCACCTGACTGACGGTGGTGCCGGTCAGGAAGAATTGCAGTTGCTCTGCAGCCTCCTGCGACGTCAACCCCATTGCCCGCAGGCGATCCTGATCGAGCACGAAGTGCACCGTCGGCACCCGCTCGCCCCAGTCGGTATTGACCTGCCGCATGTCGCCGCTCGCCTGCATCACCTGCTCGACTTCGGCGGCAATCTCCCGCACTTTGCCGAGTTCCGGCCCGTTCACGCGGAATGCGACCGGGAACGGAGAGTACGGCCCGAACACCAGCTGCGTCGCACGAATCCGCGCTTCCGGGGCCAGCCCGTCCGCCGCTGCGCGCCGGATGCGGAGCTTCAATGCCTCGCGCGAGGCTTCATCCGGCGTACGGATCACGATCTTGGCGAACGAGGGATCCGGCAGTTCTGGGGCCATAGCCAGGAAGAAGCGCGGAGCGCCCTGCCCCACGTAAGCCGTGACGATCTGCGCCTCGGGCTGCTTGCGCAGCCATGCCTCGACCTTGGCGCTGGCGGCGCTGGTACGCTCGATGCTGGTGCCCTCGGGCATCTGCACCTCGACCAGCACCTCGGGCCGATCCGAGGTCGGGAAGAACTGCTGCTTCACCGCGCCCATCCCGAACACGGCGATCACGAAGGCGCCGACGACGGCGCCCGCAACCGTCCACTTGCGCCGGATTACACCCGACAGGATGCGGCGCAGGCGATTGTAGCGCGGGGTATCGTAGATCGCGTCGTGACCGCCCTTTACCTGCCCGATCTCGGGGAGCAGCTTGACGCCGAGATAGGGCGTGAAGGCGACCGCGACGATCCACGAGGTGATCAGCGCGAAGCCGACGATCCAGAAGATGTTGCCCGCATACTCGCCTGCGCTGGACTTGGCGAAGCCGACCGGCATCAGGCCGATCACGGTCACCAGCGTACCGCTCAGCATCGGCGCCGCGGTATGGCTCCAGGCATAGGTCGCGGCCTTTATGCGATCGAAGCCTTCCTCCATCTTCACCACCATCATCTCGATGGCGATGATCGCATCGTCGACGAGCAGGCCGAGCGCGAGGATCAGTGCCCCCAGCGTGATCCGGTCGAACTCGCGCCCGGTCGCCATCATGATGACGAACACCGTCGCCAGCGTCAGAGGCACGGCCGCGGCCACGACGATGCCTACACGCCAACCCATGGAGATCAGGCACACCGCCATGACCACGGCGAGCGCGACGAAGAACTTGAGCATGAACTCGCCGACTGCCTCCTGAATATTGACAGCCTGGTCGGTGACTTTGGTCAGCGAAAGGCCCAGCGGCAGTTCGGCGCCGATCTTGGAGACTTCCGCATCGAGCGCCTTCCCGAGATCCAGTCCGTTCCAGCGATCGCGCTTGACGATACCGAGCAGCAGTGTCGGCTCGCCCTCGTGACGGACGATGAAGCTGGCAGGATCTTCGTAACCGCGCTTCACTTCGGCGATATCGGATAGGCGCAGCGTCCGGCCCTGCGCGACGATGGGGATAGCCCGGATCGCGTCGAGCCCGTCGAACGCACCGTCGAGCCGCACCACGACCTGCGGCCCCTTCGCCTCGATCGAACCCGCGGGTGTCACCAGATTCTGCGCGGCGAGGGCCGAGAGTATGTCGCGCGGATTGACGCCCAATGTCGCCAGACGTGCTTGCGAGAACTCGACAAAGATGCGTTCGGGGCGCTCGCCGACGATATTGACCTTTCGCACGCCGGGGACATGAAGCAGGCGCTGGCGCAGGGCCTCGGCCTCTCGGGCCAGAACGTGCAAGGGCTCCCCCCTGGCCTTGAGGGCATAGAGCGCGAAAGTGACGTCGGAATATTCGTCGTTGACCATAGGCCCGACGACGCCGCGCGGCAGCTTCGATGCCTCATCGGCCAGCTTTTTGCGCGCCTGATAGAATTCTTCGGGGACATCGGCCGGTGGCGTCATGTCCTTGAGTGTCAGGGTGGTGAAGGCAAGGCCGGGCCGCGTGAAGGTCTCGGAACGGTCGTACCATGAGAGTTCCTGCAGGCGCTTTTCCAGAGGCTCGGCGACCTGATCCTGCATCTCCTGCGCAGTGGCGCCCGGCCATGCGGTGACGACGGTCATGACCTTGACCGTGAAGGCGGGATCCTCCGCGCGGCCCAGGCTGAGGAAGGCTACCAAGCCGGCAATCGACAGCGCGATGATGAGGAACAGCGTGATCGCCCGCTCACGGACGGCAAGAGCGGAAAGGTTGAAGCCGCTCATCGCGCTGCCATCCCGCCCATGACGCGGACCTGCTCGCCATCGTGAAGCAGGTGCGCGCCCAGCGAGACGAAGCGCTCGCCCGGCCGGACGCCTCGGCTCACGCGCACCGTCTCGCCACCGATCGCGGCGACCTGCACGGCCCGCCAGCGGACCCGGCTCGACTTATCGATTGTCCATATGCCCGGTCCCCGCCCCCGATCGTAGAGGGCGCCGATCGGCACCTCGACGCCGGACGATGTCCGGCCATGCCCAAGATTTACCGTGATCGTAGAGCCGAGCGGGGCGCGAGCCGCAGCGCCATCGAGCACGAAACGCGCTTCGTATGTCCGGGTGCGCGGATCGGCGGCGTCGGATAACTGCCGCAACCGTGCGGTCGCCGTCGCGCCGCCGAACAGGCTGGCATGCGCGGTGGAGCCGATGGACGGGCGCTGCGTCTCCGGCAAGGCGACCACGGCCTCGCGCGCACCGGCATGGGCAAGGCGAACCACGGGCTGCCCGGCACTGACGACCTGACCCGGCTCTGCGAGCGTCTCGACCACCGTACCATCGGCATCCGCGACGAGGATGGCATAACCGGCCTCGTTTCGTGACACCGAAGCCTGCGCTTCTATCGCGGCAAGCTGCGCCCTGGCTGCATCGGCGTCGGCCTTGACCTTGTCGTAGGCCGATGCCGAAACCGCGCCTGCGCCGACGAGATCACGATAGCGCCGCTCATCGGCGGCCGTCTGCAACGCAGCGGCGCGCGCAGCGGTCACGGATCCCTGAGACTGGCGCGCGGCCAGTAAGTAGTCCGTGGCATCAATCCGCATCAACGGCTGACCACGACGCACTACCTGCCCGGTATCGACCAGGCGCGCCACGACCTTTCCGGCAATGCGGAAGCCAAGATCGCTCTGAACACGCGAGGAGACCACTCCTGTGAAACTCTCCCCGTTGCCGTGGGCAATACTTGCAAGAGCTGTGCGTACGAGTGGCGGCTCAGTCCGGGGATCAGCTTCGGCATGACCGCACGCGGAGAGCATCAGAGGAAGAACAAGCGCCGCAACACGGGTGGCCGGATGACGAAGGGAGATTGCGATAGCGGTCGACATGGCGAGTCCTGCCTGAGGAAGTCAGGTCCGCAATTCTCATTCAAGTGACCATATTGTCAACTAGTCACAACACATACGCCGCATTTTATGGTGCGAGACTGCGCAGGATCAGGTTTACCACTTCGGTGGGGCCATCGGGCAGGCTGTCCAGCTTGTACTGAAGCATGACGGGATTATGGAACGATTCCATCGCTTTCATGATGGCACGCGCGGTTTCGTCCAGCGGCGTCTTGCGCTCGAACTCACCGGCGGTTCGGCCTTCAGCCACGATGTCGCGGACCATCTGCTCCAGCGCGGCGCAATAAGCTTGGCACGAAGGCCACTGCTCGACCACGGAGTGAGTCGCAATCTCGTAGAGCTTCTGGTCGTCGAAGAACAACTCCGCGCTCGCGGTCACGATTGCCTTGAAGAATCGCCGCATTTTCTCGGTCGCAGGGCCGGCATCCGCGACCGCTGCCTGGGCCTGAGCCAGAAGGCGCTCCAGCGTCTTGGCGCAGATCGCCTGCCCGATCGCCTGCTTCGAATCGAAGAACTTGTAGACGTAGGCCTTTGAGAAACCGATCGCCTTGGCGAGGTCGGAAACTGTCGTCTTGTTGTAGCCGTACCGGGAAAAGTGCGCTTCCGCGGCCTCCACTATTTGCTCGCGAATGGCGTGATCCCCGGGCCCGCGATGCCCGACGGCGAGCGTATCGAATGTCTCTTCAGTCATGACCGTGAAGATAGCGAATTGGTCCCCGATTGACAACGAGTGACCATTATAGAATATGAGTCACAACACTCATCCAGCCTGGATACCGCCCATGTTCTTGCGCGTTTGCCCCACCTTCTGCGCGCCGCTGGCGCTTGCCGGCTGCGCTGTCGGCCCCGATTATCATCGTCCGCAGGTCGCCCTGCCGGGCAAGTTCATCGGCTCGCCCGTCGCAAAGCAGCCCATTGGAACGGATGTGGGAATTGCCGATCTCACCCGCTGGTGGGACGGGTTCGACGATCCGCTTCTCAGCACCTTCGTGTCTCGCGCGCTCACGCAAAACCTCGACCTTGCGCAGGCCGTCGCGCGGGCCGGCCAGGCGCGCGCGCAATTGGGAAGCGCGAACGCGGCGCTGCTGCCATCAGGCACCGCGACGGCACAGGCGGCCGCGGCACGCCAATCCAATGAAACCCCGGTCGGCCGCATCGCCAGCACGCAGCCCGGATACGACCGCGACGGCGAGCAGTACGAGGCAAATCTCGGCGCCAGCTGGGAGGTCGACCTGTTCGGGGGCCTGCGCCGCCGACGGGAGGCCGCACTGGCTGATTATCAGGCCGCCCTCGCCGGAACGTACGCAGCGCGCCTTATCGTCGAAACGCAGACGGCGGACACTTACGTCACCATTCGTGGTCTGCAGGCCCGGCTCGCGGTCGCACGCGATCAGGTCGAGACGCAGAGCCGCTTGCTGGATACCGTGCGCCTGCAATACACAAAGGGCGTCGCGGCGGAACTACAGGTGCGGCAAGCCGAAGGGGCGCTCGCGCAGGTGGAAGCCACCCTGCCCGACCTTCAGGCTAATCTCGAACAGGCGATGAATGCGCTGGACGTGCTGCTGGGCGATGTGCCCGGCACGAACCGCCCGCTGCTGGAGGCGGTACGGCCCGTCCCGCTGGCTCCTATGCTGGGCGATGCCGTGACACCGGCCGAACTGCTGCGTCGCCGTCCCGACGTGATCGTGGCCGAGCGCCGGCTGGCGGCCAGCAACGCACGGATCGGCGCCGCTCTTGCCGAGTATTATCCGAGGCTCACTCTGTCCGGACTGCTGGGGACGGCCACGATGGGCACGTCCGGCCTGTTCACGGGCAATGCTCTCCAGGCCCAGGGTGCTGCCGGTCTGCGCTGGAGACTGTTTGACTTCGGCAGGATCGACGCTGAAGTCGCGCAAGCTCGCGGAGCCAACGCAGAGCAGCTGGCCGCCTATCGCCTCGCCGTCCTGCGCGCCGCGCAGGACGTGGAAGACGCCCTGTCCGCGCTGGCAGCGCGGCAGCGGCAACAGACCGTGCTGTCACGAGGCGAAGACTCGCTGGTGCGGGCTCGCACGGCATCGACCGCGGCCTACAAGGGCGGCGTGGTCAGCCTCATCGAAGTGCTGGATGCCGATGCGCGGCTGCTTGCAACGCGCGATGCTCTTGTGCGCGCGCAAGTCGGTGCAACGCAATCCGCGATCACGTCATTCCGGGCGCTGGGCGGTGGCTGGGACCCCGCAGTCAGCCCTTTTGCGCCAGGTAACGGCACGGTTCCCTCCATGCGCGACCACTTCCGAGGCCTACCATAGACGCTACTCTCCACCCTTGATCAACACGAGTGCTGCTCGAGTGCCGGAACTCGGCCGCTGTTCGGCGACGATGGGACGTGTCAGGTCAGGCCGCATTTCTTCGAGAGCGACGGGCATTGGACGGGCGGCCATAGAGCGCAGCGCTCGCCGCCCGGAATGGCGAAACGGGTGGGAAATGGACGTTGTCCCACCCACCCCGCTCATGCTGAGCTTGTCGAAGCATGGCAAACCTCGCGCCCCGCCTCCGGGCCTTCGACATGCTCAGGCTGAGCGGGGTGGGGAGGTCTGATTGGGGTGGAAAGCCGTCATTCGCCATTGGAAAATCGGATCGTGCGAAACACGCGCAGAACCACCCAGACACAGCCCGCAATTGTCGCCGAGAAAACTAGCCAGTATGCCGCCGCAAGAGCCGCATAGAAGTGCCAGTAGCGGCGAGTTTCGGCCGCCCCTGCCATATACTCCCGCGAGCCGGGATCGGGACCATGCCCATCACTGTATAGCGGGATAATCTCAAACCATATGTTGAGCGATGCCCAAACGAATACGCACGCGGCAATGCAGAGCGCTGTGATCCAATATGTCTTCCAGACCCTGTTCATTCCCTTACTTTAGTTGGCGGCTGCAATGACAACAATGGGGCGGTGACCGACCGGCAGCTTTTCCCTATCAGACGGCTCGGTCTAACTTGAACGAATGACCGCTTCAGAGCAACGGAACGAGGTCGCTTACCGACGGCGATGGGCGCAGAGCCTGCAATCGTCGCCCTTGACGCGAAATGTTAGCGAGCCGAGCGAGATATGCCTCGCTGCCCGGCCTACGATGAAGCTGCCTCAACAACAGTATGAGAATTACACTGAACAATTATGGACATTATCGGATGTTTATCGTAGATTTATTTCAGTTTCTTCGCGAAAATGCGTGACGCTTATGATAAAAGACGTGCTGTAAATATCCTATAGATTTATTTTCTTTTTATTTAACAAGATTTTAGATCGAAAGGTTTTAAAGCCAGCGTCTCCGCCATTGCGCTGTTCCGGACCAGTCCGGAACAGCATGGGGCCTCTTTAAAGACCGCCGTTTCCAGGCACCTGCTGACCGACCATCTATACAGGCCAGCGACGGCGATCGGCGGACTGCTCGCCAAGCCAGCGGACTCACACCGACCGCATCTTCATATCCTTCGCCCGGCTGCAAGAGCAGGTGGCTGACGATCGGCGCTCGACCGGGCTTGGTTCCAAACCTGAAATTCGGCAACTCCACGCAGATTCCGTAAAATGGGGCAGATTGCCATGTCCGCCCCATAATCCTACGCTTTCCTTTGATGCTTTCGCTTCGTTGGCGAAGTGCAATGCAGCAATGGCGGCGCCAAAAAGAGCGATACGAAGATATTCGTATTTAAATATTTGTGCAGATCGACTTCCAATCTTACTTCTTTTGAAGCAAAAACCGAGCGCATAGAGCAGGTAGCACAAAAAGCGTCAAAAGCGTTGCTGACATGAGGCCACCGATAACCACGGTAGCCAGAGGTTTCTGCACTTCCGCCCCCGAACCTGTCGCCACCGCCATCGGGACAAACCCCAGCGATGCCACCAGCGCCGTCATAACCACCGGACGCAGGCGGCTCATCGCCCCCTCTCGGGCTGCTTGGGCAGGGGCAATCCCCTGGTCCACCAGCGCCCGGATCGACGTCAACATGACCAGACCGTTGAGCACCGCAATCCCCGACAGCGCGATGAAGCCTACCGCTGCGGACACCGAGAACGGCATACCGCGCACGAACAACGCGAACACGCCGCCGACCAGCGCAAGCGGTATTCCGGTAAACACGATCGCTGCATCCCGCCCGCGTCCCAGTGCCCCGTAAAGCAGCAAAAGGATCAACGCGAAGCAGGCCGGTAGAACCAGCATCAGCCGCTCGCGGGCGGACGCGAGGTTCTCGAACTGACCGCCCCATTCCAGATGAGATCCGGCGGGCAAACGCACATTGCGCGCGATGGCGGCTTGAGCATCGGAAACGACACTGGCGATATCGCGCCCCCGCACATTGGCCTGCACGACGATACGCCGCTTTCCGTTCTCGCGGCTGATCTGGTTGAGACCGCTGACAATGGCGATATCGGCTACGCTGGAAAGCGGCACATAGGCGCCGCCGGGTGTCGGCACCGGAATCTGCGCCAGCCGGACCGGGTCCGATCTTTCGGCGTCGTCGATCCGGATTGTCACCGCGAACCGGCGATCGCCTTCGAAGATCATCCCGGCATCGCGCCCGCCGACCGCGGCCGCGACCACGTCCAGTACCGCCTTCGCTGAAACTCCAAGTTGCGCCAGCGCCGCGCGGCGAGGCCGGATGTCCAGCATCGGCAGGCCTTCGGTCTGCTCCACTCGCACGTCGGTAGCGCCTTCGGTACGGCGCAGGACCGCCGCGATGCTATCGGCAGTACGCCCCATGGTGCCGGGATCGTCCCCAAAGACCTTGATGGAAACGTCGCCGCGCACGCCGGCGATCAGTTCGTTGAAGCGCATCTGGATGGGCTGGCTGATCTCGAAGCTCTGCCCTGGCAGCGCCTCCAGCCTTTTCTCGACCAGGGCAATTAGATCGGCCTTCGGCAGCGACGGATCGGGCCAGGCCTTGCGCGGTTTCATGACGATGAAGGTGTCGGAGATGTTGGGCGGCATCGGGTCGGACGCAAGTTCCGCCGTCCCCGTCTTCGAAAAGACAAAGCGCACCTGCGGCAGCGCAGCGATGGCCTTTTCCACCTGGAACTGCATCGCCTGACTCTGATCGACCGACGTTCCCGGCACGCGCAGCACCTGCACGGTGGCGTCGCCTTCGTCGAGTTGCGGCAGGAATTCCTGACCCAGCAGCGCGAACATGCCCAGCGCCGCCGCAAAGGCCGCCAAGGCCACACCGAAGGTCCGGCGCGGACGGCGCATTGCCCCTTCGAGGCCCGGTTCGTAGCGGTGCTTGAGCCAGCGCATGATACGCCCCTCCTTCTCAGCGACGGGCCGCGAGAGCAGGATCGCCAACATCGCCGGAACAAAGGTCAGCGACAGCACGAACGCAAAGAGGAGCGCCAGGATCACCGTCAACGCCATCGGCGCGAACGTCTTGCCCTCGATCCCGGTGAGCGTCAGCAGCGGGACATAGACGAGAATGATGATCGCCTGCCCGTAGACCGAAGGGCGGATCATTTCACGTGCTGCCCCTGCGATGGTATCGAGGCGCTCGGCCAGCGTCATTACGCGGCCTTCGCGATGCTGTCCTTCGGCCATGCGCCGCAAGGCATTTTCGACGATGATAACCGCGCCATCGACGATCAGGCCAAAGTCCAGCGCGCCCAAGCTCATGAGATTGGCAGAGACGCCGCCCCGCAACATGCCGAATCCGGTCAGGAGCATCGTCACCGGAATGACCAGCGCCGCGATCAGCGCCGCACGAAAGTTGCCGAGCAGCGCGAAGAGTACCACGATCACCAGCAGCGCGCCTTCGCCTAGGTTCTTCGCCACTGTGCCGATCGTCGAGTTTACCAGTGCGGTACGATCCAGCACCGGCTGGACGATCACATCGGTCGGAAGCGAGGCGTTGATCTCGTCAAGCCGCCTTGCCACCGCTGATGCGACAGCGCGGCTGTTCTCCGCCACCCGCATGACGGCAGTACCAACCACGACCTCGCGCCCGTTCTCGGATGCGGAACCCATCCGCAGCGCCTGTCCGGTCTTCACCGTGGCGACTTGGCGCAGCAGGATTGGCACGCCCTCGCGCGTGGCGATCACCGTATCGGCCAGATCGGCCACGCCGCGCAGGCGCGCATCCGATCGGACCGCCAACCCTTCGCCGTTGCGATCGACGACACCGGCGCCCACTGCGCTGTTGTTCTCCTCCAGAGCGCGCGCAAGCTCGTCAATGCCGATCCTCAGCGCGGCAAGGCGCTGGAGGTCGGGAACGACCTGGAACTGCTTCACATAGCCGCCGATCGCATCGACGCCTGCCAGCCCCGGCGTGTTCTTGAGCAGCGGTGTCACGATCCAATCCTGCGCGGTGCGCAGGTACGTCGCCTGATCCGCCTGCGTGACGAGTCGCTCGCCCTGCGGCGTGATGTAGCTGCCATCTGGCTGAATGCCGGGTTCCCCCGGCTCGTGGCGGTCGTCCTCGCGGTGATCGAGGCGCACCGTCCACATGTACACCTCGCCCAGGCCCGTGGCGATCGGCCCCATTTCGGGTGTGACGCCGTCCGGAAGGTTGCCGTCAACCGTCGCCAGCCGTTCGCTCACCTGCTGGCGCGCGAAGTAGATGTCGGTGGCATCGGTGAAGACGGCGGTGACCTGCGCAAAGCCGTTGCGGCTGAGCGAACGGGTATATTCAAGCCCCTGGATGCCCGAAAGCGCCGTCTCGATGGGAAATGCCACTTGGCTTTCGACCAGTTCGGGCGAGAGTGCGGGCGCGCGCACGTTGATCTGGACCTGGTTGTTGGTGATGTCGGGAACCGCATCGATCGGCAGGCGCTGCAGCGACCAACCGCCAATGAGGCAGGCGATAACCGTGAGCAGCAGCACCAGCCAGCGCCGCGCGACGGAGAAGGAAACGATGGAATGAATCATGGCTCAGTGCTCGTGCTCCGCCTCGCCCTTGCCGAGTTCGGCCTTGAGCATAAATGACCCGGCGGCGGCGATCCGCTCGCCGCCCTTGAGCCCCCGCATGACCAGGACTTGGCCGCCACTCGCCTGCCCGGTTTCCACCGGAACTGCACGAAAGCCCTTCGCCGTCCATACGAAGACGCTGGGCCGCCCTTCGACGGTCTGGATGGCTACCTGCGGCACCGAAACGGCTGTCGTGCGCCCCATTTGAGGAAGCGCCACCTCGGCGTTCACCGTCTCGCCCACACGCCACTGGCCGGCGCGGTTGTCGAGCGCGGCGATCGCCGGAACCAGGCGGGTCTGCGGATCGAGGATTGGGGAAAGGAACCGGATGGCTCCTTCGGCGCTACGACCCGGCGCGGTGACGGTGACCCGGGCACCGGGCCGAATCCGGGCCGCATCGGCGGCGGACAACGACAGCGCGATCGTAACCTTGCCGAGATTGGCGACCCGGTACAGTTCCGTATCCGGCGCCACCACCTGACCCAGCGTAGCGCTACGGGCGATCACTTGGCCGGACAAGGGCGAAGGCAGCGCCACCCGGTTGAACCCGCCGGCTGCCCTCCCCGTCACCGCCAGTTGCTGGCGGGCAAGGCGCAGCGCGATCGCTGCCTCGGCCGCTGCCGTTCGCGCCGCAACGAGATCCTGCTCAGCCGAAACCTTCTCCGCGAACAGGCGCCGCTCGCGGGCAAGATTGCTGTTGGCGAGCGACAGGCGTGCCGAGGCGGCCTCGATCTCCCCCTGCATCTGCGCCGCTTCGCGGCTTTCGACGACGGCAAGCGTCTCTCCGGCCTGCACGGCATCACCGAGGTTGCGGCCCAGCGTCACCAGTCGCCCGCCGATGGCCGCGGTCACGATCTGAATGCCCTGAGGATCGGCCTCAATCGTGGCGGACAGCGACACCGCCCCGCCAACGCCGGCCGCACCGACCGTCATGACTTCCACGCCTGCCGTCTTCAACTGCTCCGCGCTGAGCGACACGGTGCCTTCCTCATGACCGCCACTTTCATGCCCGGTCCCCTCTCCACGCCCTTCCTCGCGAGCATGGACTTCGCTGTCCTGTGGTGCGGAACTGCAGGCGCCCAGCATCAGTGCAAGCGCCAGCGCCGCCGCGTGTATCAACGTCTTCATCGGTTCAATCCTCGGTCGGGAGCGGCGCGGGCGCGGGCGCGGTCAGGCGCTCCCTGCGCGCCGTAGCGTCGTGATAGGCGGCCAGCGCATCGACGGCGGCCAGTCTGGTCTCCGCGAGAGCACGTTCGGCATCGAGCAGGTCGAGTTGCCCGAACTTGCCCTCGCGATATCCTATGCGGGCGATGCGCGCGGCCTCTTGCGCAGCCGCCAAAGCCGGCCCGCCTGCCACACGGGCCGCCGTCTCGGCATTGGCCACCTCGGCATCGGCACTCGCGATAGCCTGCCCGATGCGGATCTGCGCCACGCGCCTCTGCGCATCCCTTTCGTCCCGTTCTGCATGCGCCTGCGCCAATGCGGCGCTGCCCCGATCGAACAACTGGAGCGGGATCGAGACGCCGAAGGTCATCGCCGTGTCGCGCGTCGCCTCAAGCCGACGCGGACCGGCGAAGAGCTGAAGATCGGGCACCCGCCGGGCAGCGGCCAGACGTAGCTGCGCATCGGCGCTAGCCACGTCCAACGCGGCCGCGCGAACGGCCAACGTATCGTCGATCACAGCCCGCTCGACCGGCCCGGCGATCGCGAGATGATCGAACCACGCCGCGTCCAGGGCTCCATCCACGGGCGCCACGATCAACCGCGCGAGGTTTCCACGCGCCACCTGGGTCAGCCTCACCGCCTGCTCGCTGGCTAGACGGGCATTGGCCAACATCAGCTGGCTGCGCTGTTCCTCAAGCGGCGACGCGCGCCCGGCACGGACGCGGACTTGCGAAGCATGCAGCGCCTCACCCGCGATTTCCACTTGCCGCGCTGCAATCAGCGCACGGTGCTCGGCAGCGAGCGCGGCTATGTAGCCTTGCGTCACTGCTAGCCTGAGATCGGCCATGGAAATCGCACGTTCGACCCGTGCCCGTTCCTGCCCGGCATCGGCCACGGCGATGCGTGCAGAACGCTTTCCGCCCATTTCCAGCGGGAGCGTGAATTGCGCGGTCGTCTCCGCACCATCGAAACCGCGATAAGTGCCGCTTCCGGCAACGTTCTCGGTCTGGAGGCTCAGCGAGGGGTTGGGACGCAGGGCGGCGACGGTACGGGCGGCTGCAGCCACGCGAACCTGCGCACTTCCTGCTTCGGCGACGGGCGAGCCTGCGCCCGCCAGCGATAGCGCGCGCGCCAGGGTGAACGGCGGCGGGCCATCGCTCGCATGTGCGCCGACAGCGCAGCACGCCGCAGCCGCAACGGCTGCGATGATACGATACATATTATGAATCTCCTGAAGACGTCATTCAACGCCTCGACCGCGCAAGCGGCCGAGGTCGGCGGCGTCATTCAGAAAATGGGCGGTTCGATCTCTGGCAGGTGATCGACAGGTCGAAGCGGAAAGACAGGATCTGCCTGGCCTGCAAGAGGCATCACACGGCTGTCATCGAGCACGGAGCGCTCAGCCGGTGTGCCGATGTGATGGCCATGGCAGCTACCGTGATGATGGGGAACGGCGCTGTCCTGGTCCGGGGGGGAATGATCTCCATCTCCCTGCCAATGCCACGCCGTAGCCTCCTCGTCATGCTGCGCGAGGCTTTCCGTCGCATGCGCCAAAGAGCCTACGCCGAGCGTAAGCAGAAGGCTGACGAGTAGCAGAAGGAAAGCGGAGCGGCGCACAGCCGGCTTGATAACCGGACGCAGCCGCCTTGTCACCTCCTCCCGCCCGAGATGCGGCTCACGCCTCAACCCGCTCCGGCATTGGCCGATCAAACAAATATTCTCATGAAGCTACTGATAATAGTATTATATTTCTCCAACTACCAGACGCAGACCGTTAACTGGAACGGTTTAAGGACGGGCATCCTATAACATTCAGTCATGGACTTACAACGGATCAACCATTGCCGGTAATCGCTGCGCGGGCGAACAAAGGATCAGGAAATCCGCAAGCTCGAGAAGGTCGCCGCTTTCATGAACATCCGTCTGGCCAAGCCCGCAGCGGCGCTGGTCTTCCTCTGGGCGCTGTCAGCATCGTCCGGCGCCATGGGCACGGAGACGCCGGCCCCGCGCTACGGAGAGCCGATCACGCTTCGAGCCGCTCAAGCGCTTGCGCGACTGGCGAGGGATGAAGCGCATGCACGCGGCCTAGCGATGGCCGTAGCGGTCACAGGGCCGTCTGGGGATCCGATCCTGATCGAAGTGATGGATGGCACCCAATATGCCTCCACCGCCATCGCCCCGGCCAAGGCCCGCTCGGCGGCCCGCTTCCGCAAGCCCACCAAGGTCCTGCAGGACGCCGCAGCGGCAGGCGCCGTCGCCTATAGCGGTGCCGACGGCGCCCTGGCTCTGGAAGGCGGTCTCCCGGTGTCGATCGACGGCAAGATCGTGGGAGGCCTGGGCATCAGCGGAGGAACTTCAGCGCAAGACGGCGAAGTAGCCACTGCCGCACTTGGGCGCTTCAAGCCATAGGGTGGCGGCATGGCCCGCAATGCGTTCGTTGCCTGATCTCGCCGGTGCGATGGGACGGCAAGACAAACAAGCTGGATAAATCGGAGTAGCTATCACCATGACGTTTCAGCGCCGGACAATTCTTGGCGGGTTCGCCGCCATGGCCGCATTGCAGGCCGCGGGGGCCTGCGCAAAGCCGGGCCGCAAGCTCCGCGTCGGCGTGATCGGCGGCGGCCTGATCGGTGCCTCTGTCGCCGCTCAACTCGCCAAGGCGGGAGCCGAAGTCATTGTATTTGAAAAGACGCGTCCCGCCGCGGGAGCCACCGAAAAGTCGGTCGCCTGGATCAATCCCGTGGTCAACGACGCGCACTACATGAAGCTGCGCCTTGAAAGCATGGATGCCTGGCTCGACGATGACCGCACGCTGGGCATGAAGGCAATCTGGGGCGGCTCGATAAGCTGGGCTTACGCCAACAAGAAGGATTCTCTGCAGACAAAGGCGACATTGCTGGAAGCGACCGACGATCCGCCAGTCTACCTCACCGGCGAAGGCATTACCAAGGCCAGCCCCGGCGTGTTTCCCGGTGACGAGGTCAAGCTCGCCTTCCAGACGGCCAAGGACGGCCATGTCGATCCGGTCTTCGCTACCCAGCGCTACCTCGCCGCCGCTAAGCGTTTCGGCGCCAAAGTGCTCTATCCCTGCGAAGTGACCGCGATAAAGGTCGTCGGCGGCGCAGTCGCCGGCGTTACCACGACCAAGGGTGATTTCGAACTCGATCACCTCGTCAGTGTGACCGGCACCGACACGCCGCGCATCATGGCACTGATGGACCGCAAGCTCGAACTTGCGCACAAACCGGGCCTGGTGGTTCACACCACGCCCCGTCCCGTCACCACCAAGCTGGTCTATGAAGCCTCCAGCATCCTGGAATTCAAACAGTACGCCGATGGGCGCTACCTCACCAGCTTCACCAGCGGGCCGCCGAACCTGCCTCAGCATACCGAAATCCTGAAGCACCAGATGGCCTATCCGGATGCGGCGCTCCAGCAATTCCACGGCGACATGCTGATCGCCCGCACTGCCGAATACATGCCTGCCATTGCCGAAGCCAAGGCCACCAGGGTGTTGCTCGGCTTCCGGCCCTACCCGCTGGACAACAAGCCGATCGCAGGGCCGGTGCCGGGCATCAAGGGCGCCTATGTGCTGGTCACCCACAGCGGCATCACTCTGGCGCCGATCCTCGGCCGTTACGCGGCGCAGGAGATCATGACCGGCGTGGAGGCCCCGATCCTCGCACCTTACCGCCCTGCGCGGTACATCACCGCATGAGCTTCGCCGCCCGCACGGGAGCAAGACGCCCCGTCCCGTGCGGGCGGCGATCCACAGCCTGTCACGAAGAATTTACTCACCCGCGCCCCAAGCCTATCACGCTCGCATGAATTTCCGGCAACTCGAGATATATCAGGCTTTGATGATCGGCGGGTCAGCGTCACGTGCTGCCGAACTTCTGAACATTACCCAGCCTGCCGTCAGCCGCGCCATTTCGGAACTCGAGTACCGCGTCGGCTTCGCGCTGTTCGACCGGGTGAAAGGCCGCCTCATCGCCACGCCCGAAGGCGAACTGTTCTTCCGCGACGTGTCCAACGCCTTCACGGGTCTGGACACACTGCGCGCTTCGGCCGCACGCATCCGCGATTTTGGATCAGGCAGCCTGCGTATAGCCAGCCTTGCCGCGCTAGGCTCGACCCTGGTGCCGCGGGCAGTGCGGAAGTTCCGGGAGACCAACCCGCAAGTCTCGATCACCTTGCAGATCCTTTCCTCGGCTGCAGTGCGCGATCATGTCGTGAACCAGCAATTCGACATCGGCCTCGCTGCAGACGAAGTTGACCTCTCAGGCGTAGATCACAGCGTGTTCCAAAGCGTAAGGGCGGTCTGCGTAATGCCGCCGGACCACCCTTACGCGGACCGCGACATCATCCGCGCGGAAGACCTGCACAACATGGCATTCATCGCGCTGGCCCCCGAAGACCGTGCCCGCGCGCGCATGACCGAGACATTCGACGCGGTCGGCGCGCGTCCGCACATCGTGGTCGAGACGCCGGCGTCCTTGACCGTTTGCGCCCTTGCACTCGAAGGAGTTGGCCTCGGCCTCGTCAATCCTTTCGCGGCGGACGGTTTCGAACAGCGCGGGCTGATCATCAAGCCGTACGAACCGGCAGTCTATTTCAGGGCATACATCCTGTTCCGGCCGGACGCACAGCGCGCGCGCCTGGTGCGCGAATTCGTGTCGGCGCTCAACGGCGCGTTGCGCTCGGGGCCGGGGCAATGAGACAGACGAGCGCCTTCTCGCTTTCACAGGGGACGGTACGGGGCAACGAGAGACTTGCCTGCCAGGCTGCCGCAATCTCCAGCAGGCGCCATTCCTCGCCGCTTTGCCCCAGCAACTCGAGAGAGACCGGACGCAACCCCTCGGCCGTCATGGCCGAGCCTACGGGAAGCGCGATGGCGGGACGCCCGGAATAGGCTGCAAACCGGTGGGTTCCGAGGGTCTCCGGTCCAGTGTGCACGGCGGCTGAAGGCGCCTGCACGGAAGGGTAGACGATGACATCCACGCAGTCATTGCCGCCGCTGCAGTCGAATGCCTCATCGAACCGATCCGCGACGTATCGATCCCGAAACGAGCCGTTGACGCGATAGCGTGGATCCCCGGCAGCGCCGACCCGGTTGGCACCGAACTTCGCGACATCCTCGACGACGCGCGGATCGGTACGCCCGGCATCCCGCAGTTCCCGCAGCTCTGCGAGCAACGCCGATGCATCGTGCGGTACATCGGCACGCGAGGGCAGATAGGCATCCATTGCAGCCGGGAAATCGAAGGACGATCGACTGGCGAACGTCGCCGTCTCGCCGTCAGGCGCATCCTTCCCGGCCAGAACTGTTTCGTCTCGCAAATGCAATTCCGTCACGATGGCTCCTGCAGCGCGCAGGCTGTCGAGCGCTTGCGCTTCCGCTCCTCCCCCGCGCCGCATGAACGCGACGAGCACCCCAACATGCAGCCCCTGCAGCGGATGGTGTTGGGCATCTTCTTGCGTATCGGTCAGTACGGACCACATCTTCGCACAGTCCGCGAGGTAGCGGCACATCGGGCCGATCACGTCCTGCGTCGGGCTGAGCGGGAGAACCCCGCCGATCGGCAACACCCCGAAACCTGGCCGCAAACCTACCACGCCGGTCAGTGCAGCCGGAACCCGCGCCGATCCCGATGTGTCCGTGCCCAGCGCTATGACCCCGAAACCGGCAGCAAGCGCGGCGGCGTTTCCCGAAGACGATCCGCCTGCGCTTTCCGCGAACGCGAAGGGGCTTGTGGTCTGCCCCCGGAGCGAGGATCGCCCGCGGTAATTGAAGGCGAACTCGGACATGTTGGTCTTGGCGACGACAATCGCGCCTGCCCGTTTCAGCTTCGCCACGACATCCGCGTCGCGGCCCGCAACGTTGCGGGCCAGGGCCACAGAGCCGGATGTCGTCGGCAGACCGGCGACATCGATGTTGTCCTTCACCAGTACCGGCACGCAGGCGAGCGGCAAGGCGCGGCGCGCGGTGCGGGTCATCGCATCGATGCGGCCTGCTTCCGCCAGTGCCGACCGGTCGAGCGCAACCACGGCATGAAGCGGTCCGTCAAGCCGCCCGATCCGGTCCAGTCGGCCAGCGATTATGGAGGCGCAGTTGGTCCTGCCCGTTGCCAGCCGCGCAGCGATCAGCGTAATCTCGCTCTCGGCCGCACCGGAAGGGGTCGGCGCGACCGATCGCGCGAAAGCGATGCCCCCGTGTATGCCGGCGCCGGCCATCGTCAGAAAAATCAGCTTCGAGACGATGGCGCAGCGCATCACTCCGTATCGGTCGCTCAGAACTTGAACCCAGCCGAGGCGAAGAACGACATGCCGTTGAAGCCGAACGGCGAGATTGCATTGTACGGCAAGGTCCCGGCGTTGTCCGATCCGTTTGTCCCTGCCGCAACGCTTGCGACAGTCGAACGCAGGTTCTGAGTCGGGTAGATGTCGAACAGATTGTTTACGCCCGCGCTGAGGGTGATACCGGGCGTGAAGTCATAATTCACCTGAATGTCGGTAATGACCTTGCCCTTGAAATGCTGGATCACCTGCGAGTTGGCGCTGGTCGAGGAGACCGGGACCAGCGTGACATCGTAGCCGGGTGTCAGCGCGGCGATCTGCGCGGGTGTCAGGCTGGTGAATGCCACTGCCGATACCTTGCCGTAGTAGGTATTGGTCAGCCCGAGTGAAAAGTCGCCCGACTTCCAGTTCAGGTTGAGCAGGACCTTGGAGCGGGGCTGGCTGTCGGAGATACGAACCTGCTGCGTCAGGTCGAAAAGCGGAGTGGTGATACCCAGCGCCGCGATCTCGGCGGGCGTGCCGGCGATCTTGTCGAACTTCGTCTTGTTGTAGTTGCCTGCGAGCAGGACCGACAGTTCGCCAAGCGAACCGAGATCGAACTTGTCCGTCAGCGTCACATCGACACCGCGCGTGGTCGTGTCCACGGCATTGGTGAGATAGCTGGCCCCTGCAATCCCCGCAACGCCGTTGGCAGCCAGATAATTGATGAGCGACGTGCCTTGGAACACTGCGGACTGGACGATACGGTCGGTCAGCTTGATCTGGTAGCCATCAACCGTGAAGGTTAGGCCTCCACTCGTGTAGACGAAGCCGGCCGACAGGTTCTTGGATTTCTCCGGCTTGAGATCGGTGGCTCCGATCAGGCGCGCGGCCTCGCTATCCACGGGCAGGTTGCGAATGAGCGTCGCCACGCCATTGATGAAGCTGGTCGTCGAACTTCCGAAATACATTTGCGCAAGATGCGATGCGCGAAAACCCGTGCTGAACGATGCGCGAAGCGCCAGCGGCTCGATCACCTGCAAACGACCGGAAAGTTTATAGTTGGTGGTGCTGCCGAAGTCGGAGAATTTTTCGTAGCGTACCGCCGCATCGAGCGTCAGGCGATCGAAGAACAGCTTTTCCACTTCCCCGTAGATCGCCTTGCTGTTGCGCCGACCGAAGGCCGCATCGACCGGCGAAATGCCCGGCGTGGGTTGGGTTCCGACCGGGGCAACCTTGCCCGCGTTCGGGCCATCGAGAATAGCGAACCCGCCATCGGCATAACTCGCCACCTCGCCTGCCAGCAGATGGTAGGTTTCTTCGCGATACTCCGCGCCCAGAGCCAGGTTGAGAGGGCTGCCATCGCCCATGTCGAATTTGCGTGTCAGGTCGAGATTGGTAGTCCACTGATCGTAACGGGTGGATCCGTTATGAATATCCGTCGGGCTGGCGGTGCCGTAGGACACGTTGTTGGTGTTGCTGGTCCCGTTGTCGATCAGGCTCTTGCCGTAGCCGGTCGAGACGTCCCAGTCGAAGCCCACAAGATTTTCGCCGCGCAGGCCACCCGTTGCCGAAACGTTGCGCAAGCGAATGTCGCCGTAGGGAATGAAGCCATCCGGATGCAGTGCCCGCACGGTCTGGTCCTGGCCGGCACGACGGAAGTAGAATGCCGTGCGCCCGTCGAGGTCGCTGTATCCGCCAAAGCCGTAGAAAGTCGCCCCGCCGCCGTTGGTGGGGATTTCGGCATTGAGGAAAACGGACTTCATTTCGTAGTTCGAGTTACCCTGACGCGAGGTGTGACGCTCTATCGTCGCTTCGCGAGGATCGAGCGCGCCGCTGGACGCAGTCAGCCCCGTGCCCGAGCCGTAGAAAGAGGACGGCGCGACCAGGCCGCCGGCCGAATTATGGCCGAAATACTGCTGGCGGGTGTCGTCCAGGGATCGATTGGTGGACGCATGGTTCTGGTACTGCACGGTCGCGCGGATCACGCCGCCGTTCCATACCGGCAGCCCTACGCTGCCGCCCACGTCGATAAATTCGCCATCGCCTTGTTTGGTGATGCCCGTCGAGATCTTGCCCTTCATGCCGGTCGATTTGTCGAGGGTGAGATTGATGACACCCGCGATCGCGTCCGAGCCGTACTGGGCCGAAGCGCCGTCGCGAAGGACTTCGACACCGGAAAGCGCCATGCTGGGGATAGCATTGAAGTCGTAGGCGACGTCGCCTCGACCGATACCGTTGCTGGTGCTGAGATCACCTGACGAGTGACGCCGCTTGCCGTTCACCAGTACAAGCAGCTGTCCGGTCGAGAGGCCGCGCAATGTCGGCGGAGTGAGGAATTCGCCCGCCCCGGATGCATTGGGGCGCGGCGTGCTGAAACTGGGAACGGAAGTCTTCAGCATGTCCTGAACTTCCGTCCGCCCTCCGCGGGCCAGTTCATCCACGCTGATGCGATCGATGGGAACGACCGATTCCGCTGCCGATCGGCTGCCGAAACGCGAACCGGTGACGACGATGTCGCTACCTCCGTCCGCACCGGCTTCCTGCGCGAACGCTGCGGTGGCCGGCAGGATGCAGGAAAGCACTGCCAGTCCGGTAGACGCCATGGCGATGTTGCGAAGTTGCCTCATGATCTTCGTTTTCCCTGTTTTATCGATAGACGCGTGAGATCGGTCCGTCACTTGCGGACACGATCCTTGCCGCCGCGACCGGCAGCGATGATCGGATGTCTCTGAATGCCTGCCCGGCAGCTACGTCAGGCGCTGCCGCCCTGGCATCGCCCGAGCATCAGTAGCGTTCAAGCGCAGCCACTGCGTTCGCCGGATGGCGCTGGCGGCGTGTTCGATCTCAAATGCATGCTACCCCCTGATAAAGAATTGCACGCTCCTGCGGACGAACGGCGGGCATTCTTGCGATGCCCCGGAGCTTTACCCCTTGTCCGGTTCGTCCCCGCCATCTTGCCCGGCTCCTCCCAAGGGACAAGTGACGGGTTTGAACGAGTCCATGCATGAAACTTATGGGTCTTGCCCGGCGACGCATTCTTCATGCGCGGCCGCGACGTCAGCGCGCCTTCAGGCCCGAGAGATAAGCGACAATGGCCTTGCGATCGTCCGGCACGGGTACGCTGGTGAACATTCGCGTTCCCGGCACCATCTTCGAAGGGCCTGACAACCAGCTGTCGAGCGTACGCGCATCCCAGCGGACATTGACCTTCTTGAGCGCAGGTGAATAGGGATAGGCGCCCGTACCGGCATTACGGCCGACGATGCCGGACAGGTTCGGCCCCGCCCCGGACTTCTTGCCGGCTTCGGTGCTGTGACACGCAGCGCAGCGCTGCTTGAACAGGACGGCACCTTCGTCGGCGGAGACCGCCGTGGATCCCAAGCCTATCAGGAAGACGAATGAGGTCGCCGCAAGGCGAAGAAGCGTCATGGATATGCTCCGATACTGTGGTGACAATAGGCGGGGACGCGCAAGCGTCAGACGAAGGCGCGACGCTCCTGATGGATCGCGGCGACCAGACGGTCGAGTTCGGCCGTGGTATTGAACAACGCCGGCGTCACGCGCAGCCCGGCGCCAGATGCCAGCCCCGCCTTGGCGACCACGAGCAGCTTGTGCTTCTCTACGAACAAGGCCTGCGCCGCCTTAGCCTTCGCGGGGCTGTCCATGCCGGGGAGCCTGAAAGCGCTGATGGCCCCGTAATTGCCTGGCTCATCCGGCAGCATCAGCTGCAGGCCGGGCACGTCCCGCACGCGCGTGACCCAGTAGTCCCGCAAAGCCTTGAGATGCGAGAACTTCTGCTCGATGCCCATGGCAGCCTGAACCTCCAGCGCGGCCGGGATCGTCAGGCGCGCCGCGAAATCGACAGTGCCGCTGGGAATGCGCGAGCGAATCTCGTCCGCCGAATATATGCGGTTGCCCAGCCACGGCTCGATGTCGCCGAGGCGCGACTTGCGGATATAGATGCCACCCGTACCAAGCGGCGCCGCAACCCACTTGTGAAGCGAGAAGCCGATAAAGTCGGCGCCGGTATCGGCCACGTTGAACGGCATCTGACCGACCGCCTGCGCGCTGTCCAGTATCACGTCGATCCCGCGTGCCTTGGCCATCGCGACGATTTCCTTGACCGGCGGGATCAACCCGTTGCGGTTAGACACGTGGGTGACGAGCAGTAGCTTCGCGCGCGGCGTTTCCTTCAGCACTTTCTCGTAGGCAGCCAGGATATTCGCCCGAGTATGCGGTTCCGGCAGCGAAAACCGCACGACCCGCGCACCCCGGCTCTTCTCGAGATAATCCATTGCGTATTGCATCTCGTCGTAGTCGGCATCGCAGTAGATCACCGCATCGCCGGCCTTGAGCAGCGCATAATTGGTAATCAGGGCATAGAGCCCTTCGGTGCCGCCCCCGCTGAGCGCCACTTCCTCCAGCGACGCGCCGATCAGGTCGGCGACGGCCTGTCGGGACTTGTCGAGTTCCTGGTCGCGGGGCATGTCGGGAACGCCGCTGCGCAGGAAGGTGGAATTATAGCGGTTAACCCATGCGACCTTGTCGAGATAGGCCGCATGCACAGACTTCGTCATCGCACCATAGTAGGCCGCGTCGAAGTTCACGATCGACCTGTCGATATCATAAAGCGCGGCAAGGCGCTGCTGGGTCTGCGCAAAGGAAAGTCCGCCCCCCAGCAGACTGCCGCGCACACCTGCCTGAGCCGGCGCCGCCAGAGCATGTCCGGCCAGCAGCGTGCCCGCGGACACCGCCCCGGCACCGGCAAGGAACTGCCGTCGATTAGTCATGTCTTGTCACTCCGAAACGTTGGATCTGGATGAGGCGCCCGCTCAGGCGCGAATTTCGATGACGGCGTCGATCTCGACGGCGTAATTCAGCGGCAGCCGGTAGACGCCGACCGCCGAACGCGAATGACGGCCGTGCTCTCCGAAAACCTCGACCATGAGATTCGAGGCACCGTTGATGACTGCCGGTACTGCGAAGAACGATGGCCCGGCCTGTACGTAGCCGCCCAGGCGCAGCACTTGCGTGACACGGTCGAGATCGCCGCCGCACGCCGCGCGGAATTGTGCGATGAGGTTGATCGCGCACAACCGCGCGCCCCCGGTGGCCTGTTCGGACGTCACGTCCTCGCCGACAATGCCTTTCACCTCGTGCGCGGCATCCCTGGACAACTGCCCGGAGACATGGACGATCCGGCCGGAGCGCGTGTACGGGACGTAATTGGCCACGGGCGCCGATGGCTCGGGCAAGGCAATGCCGAGCTGGGCAAGCCTGTTCGCGATGCGAAGCATGAGGTCTCCTTAAAAGGGTATCTTGTCCAGGAACGCCCGTGTGCGCGGGTGCCGGGGATCAGTGAAGAAGGTTTCGCCGTCCGCGATCTCGACGATCTGGCCTTCGTCCATGAAGACCACGCGGTCGGCCACTTCGCGGGCGAACGCCATCTCGTGAGTGACGCAAACCATCGTCATGCCGCCACGGGCAAGGGCCTTCATGATGTCGAGCACTTCCTTGACCATCTCGGCGTCGAGCGCGGAGGTGGGCTCGTCGAACAGCATCAATGCAGGATCCATGCACAGCGCGCGCGCGATCGCCGCGCGCTGCTGCTGGCCGCCGGAAAGCCGCGCGGGGAACTTGTCCGCCTGATCCGCGATGCGCACGCGTTCCAGCATGGTGTATGCGATCTCGCGCGCGTGCTGTTCGGACAGACCCCGAACCCGAACCGGGGCGAGCGTGCAATTCTGAAGCACGGTCAGGTGCGGAAACAGATTGAAATCCTGAAACACCATGCCCACACGTGCTCGAATGGCGCGCAGGGCCAGCGGATCGGCGGACAGGGCCTGCCCGGCGACGAAGATTTCCCCGGCCTGATGCTGTTCCAGCCCGTTGACGCAGCGGATCAGCGTGGACTTGCCGGACCCTGACGGGCCACAGATCACCACCCGCTCGCCCGCCTTCACATGCAGCGTGACATTGCGCAGGGCATGAAAATCGCCGTACCATTTATGCACGCCGACAAGGGACAGCGCCGTCATCGTCGGCCCTCCTCAAGCGTCTCCTCAAGGTGCAGCGAATACCGCGCTACCCCGTAACAGATCACGAAATAGACCAGCGCCACCATCAGGTACGTTTCGGCGTAAGGCATCGGCCAGGCGGGATCGTTGAGCACCACCCTGCCCGCGCTGACGAGATCGAAAAGCCCGACCACCATGACGAGGCTGGTATTCTTGATGACCACAATGATCGTGCTGGTCAGCGGCGGCAGTACCTTGCGGACGGCCTGCGGCAGGATCACGACACACAGCACGTCGCGGGAGCGAAGGCCCAGCGCCTGCGCCGATTCCCATTGCCCGCGCGCCACTCCCTGCAGGCCACCGCGCAAGACCTCGCAGAAGTATGCCGCACTGACGAGCGTGAACACCCCCAGCGCCCGTGTGAGATTCTCCAGCCGGATCGTCTCGGGCAGCAGCAGCGGCGCCAGGAACGAGGCGGCGAACAGCAATGTCACCACCGGCACGCCGCGCAGCACTTCGACCAGCCCGCCAGCAACATAGCGGATCAGGGGCAAAGCACTGCGTCGCGCCAAAGCCAGCGCCAGACCCAGCGGAAAGCCAAACGCCAGCGAGAGCACCGTCATCAGCAGTGTCACCGGAAGCCCGCCCCACGACGCCGCCGGGACGGGTGACAGGCCCGCTATTCCGCCGGCCATCAGCGCGACGGCGAGTACCAGCCCCACCCCCCAGGCCGCCAGCGTCGTCCGGTTCCAGTGAGCACGAGGCATCGTCCACAAGGTCAGCGCCGCCAGCATCGCAACGACGGCGATCGGCCGCCACATCTGCGCCTCGGGGTAAATGCCGAAAAGGATGAACGGCGCCTTGTAACGCAGGAAAACCCAGCAGGCCCCCGCATCGCGGCATGCCTCGCCGTCGCCCTGCCATACGCCATGCGCGAAAGCCCAAGCCATCAGGTGCGGTAGCCCCCGCTCGATCGCCGCCACGAATACCAGCGTGGCGAGCAGGTTAGCGCTGCCGCCGAAAAGCGTCGAAAAGCCGCCGGCGGTTTTGCGGCCGGATGGGGGAGCCTGCGCCGGCTCGGGAATGGTCTGCACGAAGTTCAACGCGCCCACCTCGCACTGCGTCGCTCCAGCGTTCCCATCCCCAGCGAGATCGTCGCCGCCAGCGTCAGATAGACAAGCGCGACCAGCCCCACGCATTCCAGCGCATGACCGGTATGGTTCATCGTCGTATTCGCGATGGAGTTCAGGTCGGGATATCCCACGACAAGCGCCAGCGTCGAATTCTTGAGGATGGCGGCAAACTGGTTCGTCATCGGTGGCACCATCACCCGAAGGGCCTGAGGCACAATGACAAGGCGCAGGCTCTGGCGGTCGCCAAGACCCATGGCGCGGCAGGCATCCCATTGCCCGCAAGGCACCGCCGCGATGCCGGCACGGATGATCTCGGCGGCAAAGCCGCTCGCATAAAGCACGCTGCCGAATGCAACCGCCGCAAATTCCGGCGTAATGCTCAGCCCGCCGACGAAATTGTAGTGATCCAGGTGCGGCACGTCGGGCGCGACGCCGAGGCCGAGCGACAGCCACAGAACACCTGCGGATATCACGGTCGCCAGCGTCACCACGCTCGCCAGATGCAGACGGCCCCGCCATGCGAGCACGGCCACCGTCAGCAGCCCGCCGACGACTACCAGTAAAAGCGGCAGCGCCGTCCCGGTAATACCGAAGGAGGTGACGTAGAGACCGCGATCGTTGAGGAAAATGCCGGGAACCGCCTGAAGCGCGCGGCCCGGCTCGGGCAGCGTCACCGTGAGAACACCGTACCAGAACAGCAACTGCACGACGAGCGGCGTATTGCGCACGGCATCGATGAAGACGCGTGCGCTTCCACTCGCCAAAAGATGCTCGGAGCGTCGGGCCAGGGCGAGCGGAATGCCCAGCAAGGTCGAGAAGACAATCACGACGAGCGCCAGCAGCACCGTGTTGCCCAGCCCGACGACGAGCGCGCGCGCGAAAGTGTCCGAAGGCGAATAGGCGAGTATCGTTTCGGAGATCGGAAAACGCGCCGTGCTCCCGAGGAAACCGAAATCGAGCACCATGCCGCGGACCGACAGGTTATGTGCCGCTACGGCCAGCAAGCTCGCCCCAAGCGTAAGCACGAGGACCGCGAACAGCGCCTGCGGCAGCCACCAGCGCACCAGGTCCCGAGAAGCGATCTTCCTGTCCATCAGTAGAATCCGATAGGCAGCATCAGCCCGCCGTCGCGGCGCAGCCGGTTGGGACCTCTCGGGATGTTCAGCCCGCTGCTTGCGCCGAGGTTGGCATCGTAGACTTCCGCGTAGTTGCCGACCTGCCGCACGATCTGATAGGCGAAATCGTCGCGCAGGCCGAGCGCGCGCCCGTTGCCTGGCTCCACGCCCAAAAAGCGCCGGATCACCGGATCGCGCGAACCGCGCATGCCCTCGACGTTGGCGCGGTTGATCCCCAGGTGCTCGGCCACGATCATCGCCTCGATCGAGAACTTTACAATGTCGAACCACTGGTCGTCGCCATGCCGCACGGCCGGGGTCAGCGGAGCGATGTCGTCGCTGGCGGGAATGATGGCGAAACGATGCTTTGGCTTCATCGCCCTCAGCGCGATCAGCGCAGACTGGTCGGTCGCCAGCGCATCGCAGCGGCCTGCCAGGAACGCCTGCCGCGTGCTCTGCACATTGTCGAAGATCACCGGATGCATCGTGACATGAGTACGCCGCGCGACATCTGCGAAGACGATCTCGGTCAGCGACCCGGTCTGCACGCATACTGTGGCACCATCGAGGTCGCGCAGCGTCCTGGCGCCACTGTCGGCACCAATCATGAACGCGGTGTAGTCGTAATAATTGGGTATCGTGAAATTGATGCCGCCCGCGTCGCGCTGCAGGGTCCATGTGGTAGTGCGGGGAAGCACGTCGATCTCGCCGGTAAGCAGCGCGGTGATCCGTTGCTGGCCGGTCAGCGGCACGAAACGCGCCTTGTCCCGGCTGCCGAGCGCAGCCACTGCGATCGCCCGGCAGGTATCGACATCCAGCCCCCGCCAGCGGCCGTGCGAATCGGGAGCGCTGAAGCCGGTGGTGTCCTTGCCCGCGCCGCACCGAACATATCCGCGCGCGCGCACCTCGGCGAGCGTGGGGCCACCCGCAGCCGGTGTTGCCGGGCCTTCGGAGCAGGCCCCCAGCAGCACACTGCCGGCCACCAGGCACGCAAGGGAGAGGAATGCGCGGGCAACGGTCATGGCGCTGCCGTGGTGCTAGCTGCCCCCAGACGGTCGAGCAGGCCAAGGAGATCGGCGAGAAGATCGTCCGGATCCTCCAGGCCGATGCTGATGCGCAGCAGGCGCCCTTCGGGATTGCCGCCGAGCCGTCCGCGCACCGTCATCGGCGCAACGAGACTGCGCGTCCCCCCCCAGGATGCACCGATCACGAATATCCGCATCGCGGCCAGCGCGTCGTCCAGCAGGGCGTCCAGTTCCGGCTGCAGGAGAAGGCTGAATACACCGCTGGCGCCCGTCATGTCGCGCTTCCAGAAAGCGTGGCCAGGACAATCGGGAAGCGCCGGATGCAGCACTCTCGATACGGCGGGATGAGAGCACAATGCCCCGGCAATGCCGGTCGAAACCTTGCCTATATGGGCCATGCGCACGCCCAGCGTCTCGATACCGCGCAATACGAGAGCACAATCATCGGGCGATACTCCGATCCCCAAGACCTTGGCCATCGCCCGCAGACGGACGTGCCAGTCCCGGTCGCGCACCGTCACGCTCCCGAGCAGGACATCGGAATGGCCGGCCGCGTACTTCGTCAGAGCTTCGACCGAGAAATCCATCCCGGCCGCAAGCGGCTTGAACAGCAGCGGGGTCGCCCAGGTATTATCGCAGCCTGTCAGTATGCCCCGCCGCTGCGCGACGGAAACTATAGTGGGCAAGTCCTCCACTTCCATGGTCGCGGAGCCGGGGGACTCGGTCCAGATCAAGCGAACGCTGTCGTCGATGAAGTCTTCTATCCCGCTGCCCGCGAGCGGAGGATAGATCCGGTGCCTTATGCCCTGCGCCGCCAACACATCGGCGCACAAGGCGCGTACCGGCGGGTAGACAGTGTCCGGGATCAGCACGGTGTCGCCAGGCTTGAGCACGCTCAGGAACAGCAGCGCGATGGCCGCCTGCCCCGATGGCAACAGGATCGAGCGCGCGCCCTGCTCAAGCGCAGCGATCTGCGCTTCCAGCACGCGCGTGGTCGGCGTCCCGTCAAGGCCGTACGCGTAGCCGTCAGGCTCGCGCAGACGGCGCTGTGCATAGGCGTCGGCGTTCGGAAACACGATGGTCGATGCACGATGGGTTGGCACCGCAAGGCTGGAAAAGCCTGCCCGGTCCACCTGCGGGCGATGAACGAGTTGCGTCAGATCCTTCATCGGTGTCCTCTTGCGTGAAAGCCACCATGCAGGGTCAGGACAGCGACCTCAATTGGCGACTTGTTCGCGGTCCATAAACCTTCGTTATGGGCTAGCTCCTTTCCATGAGGGAAGGTGCGCGTGGCCGCCTCATCGAGAAAAGCCCCCGACGCCGGGCCGCATAACATCCAGACATGGCGCCGTTCCCGACCATCGATTGTATTGAACCGCGTGGCCGGCTCGTTGCGCGGGCAAAGCGAGTGGCCGGATCTGCCCACATGGGGAATGGCGCTGCGCTTGGAAGGATCGGTGGCCGCGCGCTGGCATGGTTCAGCGTGACAAGCCTGCTCTCGCTGGCGATCGATCATTTCATGGACATGGGCGCCCGGCCACCAATGTCCTGGGCTACACCATCGCCACTTGCGTCGTCTCTCATTGGGAAGACAGGCGCCGCATGCGCGAAGAGGTCCTGTCCGCGCATGCATAACACCTGCGCATGGATCGAGAAGCGCTAATGAATTGTGCGCCGCGCGACCGACCGTAACATCCCTGCACGAATACAAGCATCGGAGCAGCATCCATGAATTCGCTTAAAGCCGGCCTGTTCGCCTTCGCCGCCGCGTCCCTGACCATTTCAGCAACCGCGTCGGCGCATCCGGGCCATGCCGATGCCGAACTGCCCGATTCCTATGCGATCTCGACCCCGCAGATCGCTTTCTACAACACGCCCAACCGCAAGCATGTGCTCATCAACAAGGGCGACCCCGTCACCCTGGGCAAAGTCGCCGTCGATCTCAAGACGGCGTCCAACGTGCTCGTTCAGTTCACCAGCGGCCTTGCGACCGTGACCCCCGAAGGCTGCCCTTGCTCGGTCCGCGTATCGATCCAGTTCGACGGGCAGGATCCGATCGTCATCAAGCGTGTCAACCTGGGCACAGCCAAAACCATGATCGGCGACAAGTACCAAGTCGATCGGCAGTCCGCCGACGGTTCATTCGTACTGCCGCTTCCGGCAGGGCATCATGAAATCTCGCTGGTCGTCCAGCGCATCGAAGGCGACAGCGAAGTGTTGCATGCGTTCTACCCGAACATGCAGGCGCTCGTTTTCCCGGCCGCTCCTCATAAGCACTGAGGCGAACAACCCTCACCTGACGCCCAGCCCGGACGATCCCGGGCTGGGCTTTTTGTCGGCACTTGCGTTTCGTTAAAGAGCGATGACTTTACCTTGAATGACCGTTGGTCATTCAAGGTAAAGTCATCGCGCCCTAGAACATCGCCCTGAAGCCGAAGACGGCGGAGAGGCCGGACACATCCTCGCCGGCGGTGCGGGCCAGTCGTGCGGTTCCGGCCAGCTTGCGCTCCCAGTGTACACCGACATAAGGTGCGAGGGAGCGATTGCGTTCATACCTCAGCCGCGCGCCGAGTTCGAGGCGCTCGAACCCCGATCCGACCGCCAGTGCGGGTACATCCTGAAACGCGAAATCGACTTCGGCTTCGGGCTCCACCACCAGCGACTGGGTGATGCGCTGCTGATAGCCCGCCTTGCCGCGCGCATGGACATCGCCTTTTTCGGACACCAGCAATTGCCCGGTAACGTCGAACCAGTAAGGCGCCAGGCCCTCGATCCCGATCAGGGCATAAGTCCGCTGGGGATCGGGACGAAAATCGTGGCGCACGCCCAACTGCAGATTGAACCACGGGTCCAGCGCATGACGCCAATAGGCATTGAGTTCGATACGTTCGGCCCGGTCGCCGAAAGTGCCCTCGCCCTCGCTGGCAAGCACCGCGCGATCGATATCGCCGCCGTACCAGGCCTGCCCGTCCCAGCCGAAGCCGTCCTTGCCGTTGGCCGCCCGATATTCCAGCCGGTCGATCTGGAGCGCGAAAGTGCTGAAATCCATCTCGCCGATCATCGCGCTGCGCGATGCGGCCATCCGTTCGGGTGCGAACACGTGGTCGGCGGCGTGGTCCTGCGGCGGCAGCGGCGCTGGCGCATCGCCCGGCTGATCCGCAGGCGCCTCGTTCGCCGACATGTCCATCATGGAATGGTCCATCCCCGCGTGATCCTGACCCCAAGCCGGTACGGGAGCGGCCGCGAGAAGGATCGGCAGCAGTGCCTTGCGCAGCGCCATCAGCCTTCTCCCTGCGCCGAATCGCGCCGTACGGTGACCACGCGCATCATGCCTGCATGCATGTGCAGCAGCATGTGGCAGTGAAAGGCCCAGTCGCCTTCCGCGTCCGCCGTCAGGTCGAACGCCGCCTTGCCGCCTGGCAGGACGTTGACCGTGTGCTTGCGCGCGCGGTGTCCGGGATCGCCCTGTACCAGTTCGAAGAAGTGCCCGTGCAGGTGGATCGGATGCGGCATCATCGTGTCGTTGATCAGGGTGACGCGCACCCGCTCGCCAAGCCGGAAGGGGATCGGCGCTGGGTTTTGCGACATTGCGGTGCCGTCCATCGACCACATGTAGCGTTCCATGTTGGCGGTCAGGTGCACCTCCACCTGCCGCGTCGGCACGCGCGGATCGGGGTTCGGATCGCGCGAACGCAGGTCCGCATACGTCAGCACACGATGCTCGACGTTCTCCAGCCCGGTGGGACGATCCGCCAGCCGGTCCACCGGCATCGGCGATAGCGTGGCGACACCCGGTCCCATCTTCACGGACGGCGCCACAGAAGCATCGCGCATCTTCATGGAATGGCCCGACATGCTCTCGTTCGCGGGCTTGGACAGGTCGATCTCGCCGTCCTGCCCCATGTCCATGCCGGACATGTCCATGCCCATGTCGCGCATGGTCAGGAGCGGGCGCTTGCGAAGCTGCGGCACCGACGCAGCCAGACCCATACGCTGTGCCAGGGTCGCGCGGACCTGCCCGGAACGATCGAGCGCCTCGGCAATGATGCCATAGCTTTGCTCGGCCCCCGGCTCGATGATGAAGTCGTACGTTTCGGCGATGGCGATCTGCACTTCGTCCGTCTCGACCGGCTGGACCAGGTTGCCGTCCGCCGCCACCACCATCAGCGGCAGGCCGGGAATACGGAAGTTGAAATTGGTCATCGACGACGCATTGATCACCCGCAGGCGTACCCGCTCCCCCGGAGCGAACAACCCTGTCCAGTTCTCCGCCGTGCCATGGCCGTTGATCAGGAAGCTGTACGTCGACCCCGTCACGTCGGAGATGTCGCTGGCATCCATCCGCATCTGGCCCCAGGCAACGCGATCGGACAGCGACTGGTCGCGGCCCGCCACCAGTCCTTCCAGTGTCTGCTTCTGACGGTTGAAATAGCCGCTCAACATCTTGAGGCGGCGCATCTGCTCGTGCGGGTGGATCGGGCTCCAGTCACTCAGGACCAGCACATGTTCGCGCTCGAAGGCCAACGCATCGGATGCGGCGGGGTCGATGACGATCGGGCCGAACAGGCCCATCGCCTCCTGCATGCCGGAATGCGAATGATACCAGAACGTACCCGAATGACGCAGCGCGAACTCGTACGTGAAGGTCTCGCCGGGATCGATGCCGGGGAAGCTGATCCCGGGCACGCCGTCCATCTGGAACGGCACCAGCAGGCCATGCCAGTGGATCGATGTCTGCTCCCGCAGCCGGTTGGTTACGGCGATGCGCACCGTCTGTCCTTCGCGCAGGCGCAGCAGCGGAGCGGGCAAAGTGCCGTTGACGGTCACCGTATGGCCCGAGCGGCTACCGGTGGCGAAGTGGCTTTCGGCGATCTGCAGCGCGATGCTCTCGCCCGATAGCACGCCCGATCCGGCAGCGGCATGGGCGATTCCGGCGGTTCCGCTGCGCGCCCATGCCGGGAACAGCCGGGACAAGCCGAGAGTACCCGCCAGCGCCCCGCCCATGGCGAGAAGGCGGCGGCGATCGAGGGCGATGGTGGTGAAGTCCGGCGAAGTCATGCCTCTCAATACGTCAGCGGACGCCCTATCCCTCGACAAGGTGCGACAATTTCTGCCGCGCGCGGTAGATGCGCGTTTCCACCGCCTTGCGGCTGACGCCCAGGATCGCGGCGGCTTCGTCCTGCGGCAGCCCCTCCATGGCGCAAAGCAGCAGCGGCTCCTTGAGCGTATCGGGCAGGGCTGCGATGGCGGCGTGAATCCGCGCGACTTCCTGCCGGGACTTCAACGCCGCCTCCGGATCGGGCTGTGCATCGGGCACGTGCGCGGCATCCTCGATCGGTAGCGCGAAGGCGAACAGTCGCCGCACCGCGCGCCGCCGCGTCCAGTCGCGGCACTTGTTGAGCGCGATGCGCAGAAGCCAGGCGCGGAACGGCCGTGCCGGATCATAGCGATGCAGCGACAGGAACGCGGCCACGAAGCTGTCCTGCGTGACGTCCAGCGCATCGGCCTCATGGTCCAGATAGCCGCGCACCATGCGGAACACCGCGCTGCGATGCGCCTCCATAAGCACGTCGAACCCGAACTGTTTCCCCGCCAGCGCTGCCGCCACGGCGGCTGCATCGTCTCTGGCATCGTCCTTGGAAGCGGAACCCGTCACCGCAGCGTCAGTCCTGCGGCGGCGACGTCAGGGCCTTTGCCACGGCCTTGTCGAAACGGCCGGTCTGGTCGGAACGCAGCACCCTGCGCATGGCGAAGACATGCTGCAGCGTCGCCTTCTGCAATTCACCCATGGCCATGTGCGAGCGGTCGATCGCCTTTTCCACATCGGGGCCATAGGCATGTTCGCGGGTGATCGCAGCGGCCAGATCGGCATTGGCGGCGCGCATCTCGGTTTCGATTCTGCGGCGGTGTACCGAAAAATCCTGCTCCAGCTTGTCGATACGACGCCCTTGTTCCGCATCCAGCGTGAGATCGTGATGAAGCACAACATGCAGACCGCTTTCACCCGACATGTTTGCCCGCAGGCTCTGTCCGATCCACAGCGCCGCCAGCGTCATCAGGGCCGTTGCAACCGCTACGACGCAATACCGATAAAGCGACACCATGCTCAGACTTTCAGAATTCGGGAGGGCGCGGCATCGGGTATCGTCAGTAACGCGTCGCGGTCGTTGCGCCCCAGATCGAAGACGGACGGTTGCTGGGAATAAGCGCCAAACAGCCCTACTATGATCGCCACGCCGCACCCCGTCAGCAGACCACGACGAACCGCCAGACGCTGCTGCCCGGCCGCAACCCCGGCCAGCACGGCGCCGTTGATAGAGGACAGCGCATCGGGCATTCGCTCGTCACGCAAGATGCCGAACATATCCTCAAGGTCGTTCATCTGCCCAGTCTCGCCATGATCCATCACGTCCCTTTATACGCGAAGCCTGCGCACATCCCTCAGTGCCGGAAGGCGCGAAAATTCTCCAGCGGTGTTTGAGGGATGCAACGGACAGCCGCGTATCTTCAGGTGCAAGTCGGTCGGAATCCTTCCCCGACTGGATAAAGGACATTCCATGCGCCTGGTTTCCCTTACCGCCGCCGCCCTGGCCCTTGCCGTTGCCGCCGCCCCTTCCATCGTATTCGCCCATCCCAAGCTCGTGAACGCAATGCCGGCGGCAAACGCGACGGTCGGCAAGGCCAACGCGATCTCGCTCACGTTTTCAGAAGATCTCGTCGGGCCGCTATCAGGTGTCGACCTCGTCATGACGGGTATGCCGGGCATGGCCGATCACAAGCCGATGCCGATCAAGGGCATTACCGCCAAGGCAAACGGCAAGATCCTTTCGGTCGCCCTCCCCCGCCCCCTGCCGACCGGGAGCTATATGCTGTCCTGGCATGCCGTAGCCGCCGACCAGCACCGGGTCGAGGGCTCCTATACTTTCACGGTTCGCTAAGGGCGCTTGCGTGAACGCCCTCGTCGTCGCCCGTTTCACAAGTTACTTGTTTCTGTTGGCAGCGGCGGGGCTACCCTTTTACGGGACGATCCGGCGCAGGCCGCCATACGATCCGGCCCGGCGCATCGTTCTTCTGTGCATAGCGGTCATTGCCATCGTCGCTTCCGCAGCATGGGCGATCGTCAATGTGGCAGCCATGGCAGGGGTGGAACTGCACGAGCTCGACACCGAAACCGTCTTCATGGTCCTGCGGGCAACACCGTTGGGAAACGTAGTGCAGACACGCCTGGCATTTCTGGTGCTGTTTTGCGCTGCGCTCGCATGGCGTCCCACTCCGTGGCTACTTTCCGTCTTCGCGCTTCTCGCCCTTGCGACATCGGCCTGGGCAGGTCACGCTGGCGCGGGTGAAGGAGCATCGGGAACATTGCTTCACGCCAGCGACGTCATCCATCTGTTCGCCGCGGCGCTCTGGCTAGGTGCGCTCCTGTCGTTCACCACGCGGCTGTTCTGCGGGTTGGAGCCCGCACAGGTGATATGCGATCTTGCCGAATTCGCCGACGCCGGAACCATTGTCGTCGCCGCGCTGATCGGCTCCGGTCTCGTTAACGCCTGGTTGATCGCTGATCCGTCAAAAGACGGCCTCGGCACTTTGTCATACGGATCTTGGCTTTCGCTTATCGGCGCCAAAATCCTGTTTTTCGGCGCAATGCTTGGCTTTGCCGCTCTCAACAGATGGCGTTTGGTTCCATCGGTTGTCGCGGGCTCGCCGAGCGCTGTCACAATGCTCAAATGGTCGCTGGCCCTGGAAACTGCCTGTGCGATCACGGTCATAATCATAGTGGCCTACGCCGGCCAGCTCTCGCCATCCAGCGCGTGATCACGCTCATCGGGACATGGCGGCAGCTTTCCCGATGTCGCCCAGCAAACTTTGACGATACGATCGGCCAACGCCTTTGCCCCGGCCCGCAGAGGCGCGCGCGGAATACCGGCAAAGGAGTTGTGCGATGGCAAGTCTCGAAGCCCGCCTGATCGGCCTGACGATCGATCGTTCCATGAAAGAGGCCTACGCCTTTGCCAGCCAGCCCGAAAACTTTCCGGAATGGGCGGAAGGCATGTCGTCCTCTCTTCACCGCGAAGGCAAAACGTGGAGGGCAGAGACACCGCTGGGGGAGGCCACGATCAGGTTCAGCCCTCCCAATGAATTCGGCGTGCTCGACCATTGGGTCACGCTGCCGGGCAAGCCCGTCATCTACATCCCGCTGCGCATGATCGAGAACGGGACCGGCACACAGGTGGCGTTCACGCTGTTCCGGCAGCCGGGCATGAGCGAAGCCGATTTCGATCAGGACGCCGCGATGGTCGAGAAGGATCTCGCCGCGCTAAAGCACCTGCTGGAAAGCCGTGAGCCTCCCCAAAGCGGCCAGGCGTGACCGGCAGTCTCGAGACACCTGAGGCCAAGGCTGCCTGCCCCACCGAGCGTTCGTCCGAGATCGTTCACGAATGGGCGTCGCGGCGAGTTCACAGGCGCGCTGTCGCTGCCGTGCGAGCTGCTCCCGCGCAGCCGGTCGATACGCATCGTTTTGCGCCGCAAGCAACATATGCTGCTACAACCGATTGTAATCGAAGTCTTGCAAGGAGATTTCCGAGCGCAATAGGTCGATCGCTTCTTCGCTGCTGCCCGTGACTTGAGCGCTGGCGGCATGCGGTCCTGCTTCCGAAGCGCCTGACGACCCTGCATCCTACGTCAGCAACGACGAGATCCGCTGGACCGACGCGGCCTTGCGCGATCTGCGTGCCGCCGATCTCGTGCCGGACTACGTGACTTCGGTTAATCCGGGCGCGTTCTATGGCTGGCCCTATAGCTACTACGGCAATCACGCAGACCCGCGCGTCCATCCGTAGAAGCCCGAGATGGTGCGGAAGGTGAGCACGGCAGTTGGCATCACCGCCAGCTGGCTGGGATACAAGGTGGTATGGTTTCCCTTCACGAACGGCCGTCCTTCTGGCAAGCCGCGCGAATTCGTGATCGGGTTCATAGGACCCGACGGCAAGTCCCGGGGGTGTGCGGTAGGCGCGACCTACGATCCGGTCCGCCGCGCGCTGCGGGTCGCCGACGACTTGTCGAACACGGTCTGGCGGATCACTCCATCAGGTTGAAGCGCCATTCGTCATTGCGCCCCTTTCCTGTCGCAATAGCCGCCGCGTCGAGAGTTCAACGCGGCGGCCATGTCTTGCAATCGAACTGATCAGAAACGCAGACTGCTGGTCACCATCACGCTCTGGGTATCGAACTTGTCGCCGCGATTGATGCTCGCCCCACCGGAAGGTGTTATGCGGAAGGGGTTGGTCGGCGGAGCCGTGCCCGCGCCGACATCGACACGGTAATCGTCGGCATTGTAGCGGGTATAGAGATAGCGCGCGCCGATCGAGAAGTTCCGCGCGACCTTCGCTTCCACGCCGCCGCCGACGTTCCAGCCCCAGGCATCTTCCTTGCGGTTGACTTCGGTAAAGCTGTTCGCCCCGTTGCTGGTCGCGAAGCTGTTGCTCACCTTGGCGTAGGACAGGCCGCCCGTCACATAGGGCATGATGCCGCTGCGCGTTGTCACGCCGAGCCGGGCACGCAGATTGCCGTTCCAGTCGATCTGACGGCGCATGGTGTAGTAGGCAGGCGTCGTCGAATATTCGCTCACCGCATCGTCGATATACGTCTTGCCCGCTTCGGCGACCACACCCGCGACGATGCTGCCGAACTGCCGGTCGTAGCCGACGTGGCCCATCCAGCTCAGCGCATCCTTGTCGCCGCGGCAGCCGCTGTCAGGCGTCGCGCCGCGCGCCGCACCGCCGCACGTGCCGGGAGAAAAGGCATTCGCGCCAGCCGTCGTGGTGACGGTGTCGTTGAAGTTGCCATCGGCGTTGGTGTCGAAACGCAGATGCTCGTTGCTGTCATTCTGCTGGAACGTGTAACCGATCGAGCCGCCGACATACGGGCCGCTCCAGTCCACCGCATCCCCGTCCTGCGCGAAAGCCGGCGCGGCAAGAGCGAGCGCCATCGCGCCCAAAGGCGCAAAGTACAGTGCCCTCATGGAAATCCTCCTTATCAGACGGCCAACTCAGCCGCTGTCGGAAGGGCAAACTGCGAGGAGCAACCGTTAGTTGCGCCGCTTTACCATGACGTTTTGTTGCCCGTGCACCAATGTGCACACAACCGCTGGTGCACCTCAGCCAAACGTGAAGGCAAACGCCTGAACTCCGGGGTCGAGGAACTCGATCGCGAAAGTACGCTCCGCCGTGCCGCCCTGCATCCTGACCAATTGATAGAGCCGCTGGCCATCGACCAACCCGTTGCCGCGCGGATCGACATCGGCGCCGTGATCGGCTCCGGGCGCCTGGCCATCGATCGTCACCCGGAACCGTACCGCCCGGCCCGCTCGCGCCGGACCGAGTACAAGGTGCACGTCACGAGCGTGAAAGCGATAGACGATGCGTCCTCCTGCAGCGTCGAGCGAAGCCTGTTCGCGGCCGACCGACCATTCACCGGCAAGGCCCCAGGCGTCGCGCTGCGGGCTAGCGGGAGCCGCGTAGTCATGGCGGGTATCTCGGACAAGACCGCCCGGCGAGGCGAACCGCATCGCCTTGCCGTAGCCGAGGTAGGTTTCAGGCGATCGCGCCTTCCCCTGCCCCGCGGCGGCTCCGGCTCCGATCGCCGAAACCGTGACCGTTCCCGCATTACCCACCGCGCTGCCGTTCTCCGCGAGCAGCCGCTGGATCACCCTTTCAGACTGCGCATAGTCGCCCTCGCCGAAATGATGGTAGCGGATGCGGCCCTTGCCATCGATGAAGTAGTGCGCCGGCCAGTAGCGATTGCGGAACGCGCGCCACACGCCATGATCGTTGTCGATCGCGACAGGATAGGCAATGCCGAGGTCACCTACCGCCTTGCGGACGTTGGCGGGATCCTTTTCAAAGGCGAACTCGGGTGTATGGACGCCAATCACCACCAGCCCCTGGTCGCGGTACTTCTCCGCCCAGGCCCGAACGTAAGGCAGCGAGCGCAGGCAGTTGATGCAGCTGTAGGTCCAGAAGTCGACCAGGACGACTTTCCCGCGCAGTGATTCCGGGGTTAGCGGCGGGGAGCCGATCCATTCGGTCACTCCCGCAAGCGAGGGGAACCGACCTTCTTCCACCAGTTGCCCGCCCTTGCCCATGGCGGCTGAGGACATCGCGTCGTCCTGGTGAAACCGGTCCAGCAAGCCCTGCTCGAAACGCGCCGTGCCTGACAGCGACAGGCGGGTCAGCAGCCCGGTGTCCAGCCCCAGAGCTATAGCGACGACGCCAACCAGGACGGCGACGCCCAACGCCTTGCGGATGCGTTCGCCTACGCCGATCGAACGCTTCATCGCCGCGAAGACCTTTCCGCCCACCAGCAAGGCCAGTGCCAGGGAAGTCGCGGCCCCTGCCGCGTAGGCCAGCAGCAACAGGCTCGTATGCGCGCTAGCGCCCTGCAGCGCCGCCCCGGTGAGAACGAGGCCAAGCACCGGCCCCGCGCAGGGCGCCCACAGCAAGCCGGTGGCGACGCCCAGCAGGAGCGAGGCGAAGAAACTCGACGCTCCGCGATCCGCCCGGTCCGCAGACTGCGACAATCTTCCTCCCAGCGCGACCAGTGGCCGCGTCGCCCGGTCGGCAAGGGCGGGAAACAGCAGCAGCAAGCCGAAGGCGGCAAGCACGACGAGCGCCGCGATGCGCCCATAGGCGTTCGCCTGGACGGCCCATCCACCCCCGACTGCCGCCAACGTCGCGACGGCGGCGAAGGTCAACGCCATGCCCAGTAGCAGCGGCAACCCGCTGCGCAGGAACGGCCTGTCGGCGCGCGCGAAGACGAAAGGCAGCACGGGCAGGATGCATGGACTGATGATGGTCAGCACACCCCCCAGATAAGCCAGCAGGAAGAGAATCATGTGGTGTCGTCGCCTTGCCGCAGATGCCGAAGCGCGCCCCGCTCCCGTACGTGGGCGGGTTTGGTGCTGCGACCCATAAACTCCCGCGCACCATAATGATGCATGAATGATCGACGCAGTGCTCTTTGACGGAGAATTCGACGACCGCCTGCATCCTTTCGGCATGTTTCGTCGTATCTGTTTACAGACGACGCAAGCCGAAAGCCCCGCCCATGAACCGTATCGCCAACACCGCCATGATCGTTGTCACCGTTGCCGGGACGGTAGCCGGCTTCGCCGCGCTTCTCCGCGAGAGCAGCGTCGAAGCCGCTTCCTCCCAGGCCGTGTTCCGCATCCCGCCACCGGCGTTCGAGACGCCCGAGGCAGGCAAGCGCGAGACTGCCGTGTTCGCTGGCGGCTGTTTTTGGGGCGTTCAGGGGGTATTCCAGCATGTCCGCGGCGTGAGCAGCGCGATATCGGGCTATGCAGGCGGCGATCGGGGCAGCGCGCACTACGCGGTGGTATCCCGCGGGGGCACTGGCCATGCCGAGGCGGTGAAGGTCACTTACGATGCCCGGCAGGTCAGTTACGGGCAACTCCTGCATGTGTTTTTCTCGGTGGTCGCGGATCCCACGACGCTCAATGCGCAAGGCCCGGATCGCGGCACCCAGTATCGCAGCGCGCTGTTTCCCCTTTCGCCCGGGCAGCGCGCGACGGCCGATCGATACATCGCCCAACTGGGCAAGACCAGCGCCTGGAAGCGCCCGATCGTTACCAGCGTGGAACCGTTCAAGGGTTTCTACCCTGCCGAGGGTTATCATCAGGACTACCTGACCTTGCATCCGGATTCGGCCTATATCCGCCGAAACGACCTGCCCAAGGTCGCTGCACTAAAGGCGACGTTTCCTGCGCTCTATCGAAGCAGTCCCGTCCTCGTCTCCGCGCGAGGCGCCAGTCCGTCACAGGAGCGTTGATACGATACCGGTCTGATGCCTTGACCACGACATCGGCACACTCTCAACCCACAGGATATGCAAAAGCCATGATTCCGCACGTTTTCCCGATGAGCCGCCGCGGCTTCTCCTCGTCGGTGGTCGCTGCAGGCACCGCTGCCCTGATCGGCGGGCGAGCGGTCGCCGCTCCGGATGCCCCTCTAAGGCTGTCGGACGCGGAATGGCGAAAGCGGCTATCCCCTCCGGCCTATGCGGTACTGCGCCAGGGAAGCACCGAGCGTCCCTATTCGAGTGCTTTGCTGAAAGAGCATCGCAAGGGCCGTTTTCTGTGCGGGGGCTGCGACCTCGCGTTGTTCTCCTCAACCACCAAGTTCGAAAGCGGTACGGGCTGGCCCAGTTTCTGGAACCATTTCCCCGGCGCGGTGATGATCGTCGCCGACCGCTCGATGGGCATGGTGCGCAAGGAGGTGCGCTGCATGCGCTGTGACGGGCATCTGGGCCACGTCTTCGACGACGGACCGCCGCCTACCGGTTTGCGCTACTGCATGAACGGGGCTGCGCTGACGTTCCGACCCGCCTGACGCGTGCACGGGAACGGGATGGCAAGGCTCAGCGGGGCCGGAAAGGCCAGGCAGTGACTTTCGCCGCCCACAACGGCAACCAGATGAGTACCGGCTGCAAGGCAAGGCGTGGTACGTGATAGGCAAGTCCCATTCCATGCCCGGGCCTTGCAAGATCGAGAAGCATATGCTGGACGTTCGCAGGCCAGACGCACAATGCATAGGCTGCAAGTCCCCATGCCGCAGCAGCGCGAAGCCGAGGCGCCCATCCTTGTCCTATACCGGCAGCGCCGGCAATTTCCGCAATACCGGTCAACATGACAACCGCTTCAGGTGCGGGAACCCAGCCTGGAACGATCGCGACGAACGGCGCAGGCACGGCCAGATGGAGCGCTCCAGCTACCGCGTAAAGCAGCGCCAGCACCGCGCGGAAGATCGTTTGCAAATCCATTGAGGTCATGATCTTACGAAACGTCCCTGTTGTCACCAGCGCCCTCACAACGGACGTTCCAGGATCGACTCCCGCTGTCCGTTAGTGGATCGTCTGCTGTTCGGACGCGGTGGTCCGCCCGATGAAGCGCCGGGTTTCTCGTTCCAGCCCGCCGCGAACCCGGGACAGGGTCAAGCAGAACTTGTTACCGCCGACAGAGACAGGTATTGCGCCGCGCGACACGGGGTGACCTAAACCGATACATCGCGTAAGGCACCGGAGAATTCAGATACCGCAGGCCACCATGGTGAGTACGCCCGTCATGCTCAGCCCCTTGCTGCCGACGAAGCCTCCGTGGATCACCGTCGTCTGGACCTGGGCGCCGGCATCGTCGCCGATCACTGCTATCGAATGCACCCCGCTGTCGAATGGGAGTAACCCCTTCTCGTTGCGTAGAAGCACCGTACCCTGGGCAGCGATATCGTGCGCGAGCACAACGTGTCGCCCCATGCTCGCCGCGTCGCCCGTCGAAGGGTGTCCGGTCCAGACCCAGCCGCAACATCGGCGTGATCACATTGAGGGCCATCCTGTCAATCTGGGCTTGGGTAACCTCGCCGCGCATGACGGCGCTGCGAAGCGGGACCGCGTAGAAGTCCGGAAAGCCGAACGGGCTAGCCCCGCCGGGCATGGCCATGTCCATCCCGGCGTTTACCGCCCCAAGGGTGGAACGCTGGGCGAAGTGCCAGTCCGACATGACATTTCCGAAGAGCAGTTGCGGCGCACGTTCCAGACCAACATCTTCGGCCTGTTCTTTCGAAGGGCGCCGCCATCGTCAATTGCACCAGTGTGACGATGTACCGGAGCAGCAAGGAACTGCTGGACTACAACTCGACCAAGGGGACGATCACCGCCTTCAACCGCTCGCTGTCCGAAAACCTCATCGAGCAGGGCATCCGCGTGAACGCCGTGGCGCCGGGGCCGATCTGGACGCCGCTGAACCCCAGCGGCGGCGCCAGCCCTGAAAAGCTCGAGCACTTCGGCGAGGGGACCCCGATGGGACGCCCCGGACAACCCAATGAAGTCGCACCCGCCTTTCTGTTCCTCGCGTGCGAGGACGCCAGCTACACGAGCGGGCAGGTGCTGCATCCCAACGGCGGCATCATCGTGAACGCATGAAGGTCCCCGAAAACCCTTTGTGACCGCCGGAAGTGCAATTGGGTCACAAGGATGATCCATAGGAGGGGAGGTCATCTGCATCTGCGGCGACCTCCCCTTCGCCAGCTCCGCTTTACTTCTCCGGCTTCCAGCCCATCGCCGAAAGCATGACGTCGAACAGCCGGGTGTTCGGGAAGAACCCGTGAACCTTGTCCGCGCCGGGGCCGGAGGCCGCGGCGATCACTTCTTCTCCCGTATGGCCGCCGTGGACGCTGATGACGTCGTTCGTGGCATCGGTGACGCCCGGCTTGGCGACTTCGGCGTCATACTGCGCCGCCAAAGGTTCGCCACGCGTGCCGCCGCTCATGCGCAGGCCGAAGCTGTGGTCGGCGGTGAACAGGATCAGCGTGTCCTTGCCGGCAATCTGGCTGACGCGGCGGATCATCTCGTCCATTTCCCTGACATGGCCGAGGCCCTTCTTCGGGTCGTCGGTGTGCATGTCCCACTCGACCATCAGGAAGTAACCCTTGGGATTGCGCGCCAGCTGCGCGATCGTCGCCTCCACCGCCGGGATCGGGGCGAAATCAGCGTCGCGCAGCACCGCCACACGCGCTGCGTCGCGCACGATCGCAGTGTCCTCGCCGTAGCGATAGCCGGCTGCGGCGAAGGCCTGCTCAGGCGTGGTCTGCTGCTTGGCGAAGGAGGCGGCGGCGTCAGCCCGGCCCTTGCCGATCAGAATATCGACGCCGTCACCGAAGCGGGGCTTCAGCATCTGACGGAAGATCTCGTCCTTGTCCTTGCGCGCGCCGACATGGGCAAAAGTGGCGGCCGGGGTCGCGTCCCAGATCTTCATATTGGTCATGACGCCGGTGGAAAGGCCGCGCTGCTCGGCATATTCGAGGAAGGTCTTGACCGGCACCACCGCCCCGGCCTGTCCCGTAGGCACGGCCGATACCATGGCGTTGTTGGTCTTGCGGCCGGTCATGATCGCCGTCATGCCCGCGCCGGAGTCCGTCACCCACTGGTTGAGCGACGAGGTATCGGACAAGCCTACATAGGGCATCGAATGAATGAACAGCGACTGCGGCTTGTCATTGGCGAGAATGCCGCCCGCATTGAGCGTGGGCAGGCCGCCCGCATCGCCGATGAACAGGATCACATTGCGCGCTTCCTGCGCCACGGCATGACTTGCGGTGCCGGAAAGCAGAAGCGCGGCGGCTCCTGCCAGAATGCGGCGGGTCGTTTGAAAGGCGGTCATTATCAAGCTCCTTGCTGATCGGGTAACGGCGCCGACTGGCGCAAAAGGATGAGGCGGGCTCGCAGGCCGGGATCGTTGTCCTCCAGTTCCAGCCGCCCGCCGTGGAGCGAGGCCACCGCGCTCGCCAGGCTGAGGCCGAGGCCGGTGCCCGGCGTGCTGCGGGCCGCGTCGAGGCGGCCGAACTTGCGCAGTGCCTCATCCCGGCGCGCGGCCGGAATGCCGCCCGCACGGTCGGCGACGCAGATATGCACTTCGGCGCCGACGGCCTCGGCCTCCAGCACGATCACGCCGCCCTCGGCGCCGTACTTGAGCGCGTTGTCGATGAGGTTTGCCAGAGCCCGCGCCACAAGAGCGCGATTGCCATGGACATCGAGGCCGGGCGCGCAGGCGCCGGTGATCTTCACCCCGCCGGCGCAGGCCAAGGGCTGGTATATCTCGCGAAGGTCCGCCAGCATCGCGCCCAGGTCGAACCGCTCGAACGTGCCGCGCCCCACGCCGGCTTCGGCGCGGCTGATCTCCAGTGCGCTTTCCAGCATGTGCAGGACGATGCCGACTTCGTGGGCGATGGCCTCGAACCGTGCGTGGGAGGCAGGGTCCGGCGATGCCGCCAGCGCCTCGGTCACCTGGATGTGGATGCGTGTGAGCGGAGAGCGCAAGTCGTGCGCCAGAGCGTCGGTCAGGGTGCGGTGTTCCTCCACCAGCGCCTCGATCCGGTCGAGCATGGCGTTAAGGGACGCCTTGAGGCGGTCCACCGGATCGCCGCTGCCGTCGGTTTCGGCGCGGCGGCGCAAGTCTCCGGCGCCGACATGCTCGCCGACGCGGGAGATCGTCTCGACCATGCGGTTCATCTCGCGCACCAGAACGATGCTGCCCAGCAGGCCGATCGGGATCGCCAGTGCCAGAGCCCCGGCAAGGCCGCGCAGCAGCGCCAGCTGCATCTGGATGCGGTTGTCGAGCAGCCCCCCCAGCAGCAGTTGCTCTCCGGTGGGATAGCGCGTAGTCAGGACGAGGAATTCTTCCCCCCGCACCCGGCCCAGCCGGTGCAGCAGGCTGGTCTGCCACTGCGCAGGCGCGCGCACGCCCCGGGGCCAGGCGACGATATTGCCCGCCAGCTTGCGCCCCCGCGCATCGACGAGCAGGATCGCGGTGTCGTCCTTGTATTCCGGCCCCGCCCGGTCGGCGACCGCCTTGCTCAGGTTGGGAATGCCACCCCGGTTGTAGTGGCTGAGCAGATGCCCCTGCTCATGCTCCAGCGGGCGCTGGAAGTTCGACAGCAGGATGCGGTCGGTCTCGAAATAGACGTAGAGCAGCGCCGGGACCGTGCACGCGAAGCACAGCGCCATGTACAGCAGCAGGAAACGGCCCGCAGTCGATCGCCAGGGTGCGCGCCGTCCGCGTCGGGGGAGGAGCGAGGCGAGGTTCACCGCGCTGCTCCCAGCCGGTAGCCGGCGCCGCGCACGGTGCGCAGCAGAGGGACGAGGCCGGGGCGGTCGATCTCCTTGCGCAAGTTGCTGACATAGACGTCGATCACGTTGGTGCCGGGATCGAAGTCGTAGTTCCACACCTTCTGGAAGATCATCGAGCGGGTGACGACCTGCCCCTGGTTACGCATCAGGAATTCGAGCAGCTGGATCGCGCGCGGCTGCAACAGAAGCACCTGTCCGGCGCGCTCGGCGCGGGAGGTGAGCAGGTCCAGCGTCAGATCCTCGCAAATCAGCCGGGTCGTTACTGCGGGCGAGCCCGCGCGGCGGCGGTGGACCACTTCCAGGCGGGCGAGCAGTTCGGGCATGGCGAAAGGCTTGACCAGATAGTCGTCCGAACCGGCACGCAGGCCGCGCACCCGCTCGTCCGTGGAGCCGATGGCGGACAGGATGATGACCGGCGTATCGCAGCCCTGTGCGCGCAACGTCTCCAGCAGGGTCAGGCCATCGATCCCGGGAAGCATCCGGTCGAGCACGATCGCGTCCAACTCGCCCGCCTGCGCCCGTTCCAGCCCGCACGGGCCGTCGGCCGCGCGATCGACGCGGTAGCCTTCCTGCTCGAGGCCGGAGGTGAGGAAGTCGGCCGTGGCCGGGTCGTCCTCGACGACAAGGATGGTCTTGGTCTTGCTCATGCTGGTCCGCTCTGCGGCGGGGAGACGCCTGCCGACGCCTCCCCGTGTCACGCTCAGAAGTTGACGCGCACACCCGCGAGGTAGCGGCGGCCGAACAGTTCATGTTCGATCGGGCGCGAATAGACGCCCTGGTAGCGGATGCCTGCCTCGTTGGTAAGGTTGTTGGCGTCGAGATAGAGCTGGACGTTCTCGTTGATCGAGTAGCGCACCGAGGCGTCGAGCCGCGCGACGTTGGCCCAGTAGGCATCGCCGATGATGTCGCCGCTGCCCAGCGAGTCCAGGTAGGCCTTCTGCCACTGGTAGCTGACCCGGGCGGAGAAGCCGTAGCGCTCGTAATAGCCCGAGATGTTGTAGATCACCGGCGAGGCGCCCGGCAGGTCGGTGGTGCGGCCATCCGGCGTAGTGGCCTTGGAGTCGTTGAGCGTCAGGTTGGCCTGAACGCCGAAGCCTTGCGCCCAATCGGGCAGCCCGGCCGCGCGGGCAAGGCCCTCGAACGGCTGCGAGAAGGCGAACTCGAGCCCCTTGATGTGGCCGCCACCGCCGTTCGCGACGGTCGAGTACCGATAAGCGGAGCGATCGACGCCCGCCGTGTTCAGCACGTCCGATCCGAACGTCGGCAGTTCGACGTCGTAGAGGATGTCCTGAAGGTCCTTGTAGTAGCCGCCCACCGAGAAGAACCCGCGCGAGGGCATGTACCATTCGAAGTACAGGTCCACGCCCTTGGCGCGCTCGGGCTTGGCCTTGGGGTTGCCGCCCGAGACGACCTGGTCGACGTCGCTGTACGAGAAGTTGGGGCGCATCTCGTCATAGTTCGGGCGGGCCGCGCCGGTGTTGCCCGAAAGGCGCAGCTTCATGTCGCGGTTGATGTCCCAGTTGATGTGGATGCTGGGATAGACCGAGGTGAAGCTGTTGGACACGCGCGTCGGAGTCCAGGCGCCGCCGATCGACGACAGCGCCGAGCCGGTGTTCCGGATATGCTCGAGGCGGGCGCCGTAGACGATGTTGCCCCAGTCGAAGTAGGTCGTGCCCATGGCGTAACCGGCGATGACTTCTTCGGAGACGCGGTAGTTGTTCTGTTCGCTGGTGTTCTTCTGGATCTGCGAGGCCCCGGCGGCGACATACTTGTCGAACAGCGCTTCGCCGAGGTCGCTGGAGAAGTATTTCCAGCCGTAGCCCATCGGCAGGTTGCCCTTGTAGGGCGTGTCGATGCTGATGTCGGCCTGCTTCGGGCTGGTCAGCCCGGCAGCGGCGAGCGTTGCGGCGGTCACTTCGACGACGGTGCGGGTGGAGGTCTTGGTGCGCTTGTCGTATTCGCCGCCGAACTGGAACACGGTATCGGCGCCGAACAGATCGAGGTTGTGCTCGATATCCAGCTTTGCGGTATAAGCGTTGGTGCGATCGAGCTGGCGATTGCGCGTCATCGACAGGAAGTTCAGCTCCGTCGGCGAGATGTAGGGGCGCGATGCTCCGGCGCTGTAAGTGCCGTCCGAATTGAGCACCGTATTGTACAGCTGGACCTTCGACAGGTTCGGATCGGTGAAGTCGTACACCAGCGTCGGGCGCTTGGTGAAGTCGGTGGGGCTGCTCCACGAAGAGCCGAACGGCGGCTTGCTGCGGTCGTCGGCGCGGGTGTAGTTGAGGCGCCACTTGACCTTCCACGTGTCCATCTCATGCTCGCCCGCGAGCGTGTTGGTGAAGATGCTCTGGCGCGAGGAGTTGGAGTTCAGCGTGCTCTCGATCTCGGCCCCGTAGAGGGTGCCCTGCATCGGCGTGTTGCCGGTGCGGATGTCGGCATAGCCGGTGGTCTTGCCGACCGTGCTGCTGCCGGTCTTCTTGGCATCCTGATCGAGGTCGAAGACCCATGCGTTGCGCAGTTCGTCATCGCGGAACTGGCTGTAGATGGTCGAGAAGAACACCTTGTTGTCGCTGTCCGGACGCCATTCCAGACGGCCCGAGAACGACGTGTTGCTGCGCGTCAGGCGATAGAGCTTGTTCTGCGTCTTCGAATTCCAGATCCGCTCCTCGCCGCCCTCTTCCTGATCCTCGGGCGAGATTTCCCAGGAATTCTCGAAGTTGTCGGTCACCATGTCGCGTTCGTAGCGCGAGGCGCCGATCAGCACGCCGATGGTGTCGTTGGCAAAGCGATCGGACAGGAAGCCGCTGACGTTGTACTGCTTGCCCTGCCCCAGGTCGTTGTAGCCGTAACCCGCGTCAAGCGCGCCCTTGAGCCCGGGATAGTCGAACGGGCTGCGCGTCACGATGTTGATGTTGCCCGCCACGGTCTCGCCCGGCATGTCGGCGGTCACGGCCTTGCGGATGATCGTCTGGCTGGCGATCGAGGACGGGATCGTGTCGAAGCGCGTCTCGCGCCCGGCAGGGCTGATGACGTTGACCCCGTCGAAGGCCATCGTGGTCCAGCTGGCCGGAGAACCGCGCAGGCTGATGTAGCGCTCCTGGCCCTGGTCGCGCCCGACGCTGACGCCCGGCAGGCGGCTGACGGCGGCGGCGATGTTCTGGTCGGGGAAGCGGCCGACGCTGTCGGCGGCGATGACGTCGACCAGCGAGGTGGACGAACGTTTGAGCTGGAGCGCTGCTTCCTCGGACTCGGCGATCGGGCGGCTGCCGCTCACGACGATGTCGTTCGCAGCATCCACCGCGCGGGGCCTGAGCGCCACGCGGAGGTCGGCGACGCCGGCCTCGACCGACTGGTGACCGGTCTCGTAGCCGATGTAGGTGATGCTCAGCTGCTGGGTGCCTGCCGGCACGCGCTGCAGGGTGAAACGGCCGTCGCTGTCGGTGACGCCCACGATATCCGAACCTTCGATGCGCACTTCGGCGCCGCGCAGGAAGTCTCCCGATGCGTTCACCACCACGCCCGTCACGCGTCCCTCCGCGCGCGCGGCAGTCTCGGCCTGCGCCTGCGCGGCTGCAGAGGTCAGCGACAGACCCGACACGACGACCGCCGCCATCGCGACACGCAGATGAAGACGACACTTTGAATTGTTCAGAAAAATGGACACGACAAATAGCCCCCTTTTTCACAATTCGATGAATTGTGAATTTGAATAAAATCACTCGTTCATGAAGGCATCGCCCGCACCTGCGGGATCAGCCGTATTTTTGCCCCATTTACTTCTTTGCACACCGCGAATTCGTCGCGGCGCACCATCACCGTGGATCGTCGAGACGGGGCACTAGGCAGACCGATTTGCGCTTCTGTGACAGTCGCGAACATTAGGGAAATTTAAGAATCGACTATTGCAGCCCCTGTTATGCCGATCCCGGGCCGATCGAAGACGGCACCGATACCTCGAGGACCGGGGACCGTCTCCGAACCGTCACAAAGCCCGCATACCCGCAGCCCGGCCACTCAAGGGAACTTTCACATGACGAACCACACGCCGCACTCGCGCCCCATCGGCGCCGTGCTTGCCATCGCCGCCGGGCTGACGCTTTCCGGCCCTGCCCGCTCGGCGCCGGAACAGCCGCAAATGACGGTGGAGCGCGTCGTCATGCTGATGCGCCACGGCGTGCGCCCCTCGACCAAGTTTCCGGCCACGCCCGCAGGAACGACCAAGGATGCCTGGCCCAGCTGGTCCACCGCAGCCGGAGACCTGACGCCCCACGGCGCCGAGGGCATCCGCCGCCTAGCCGCCTACGACCGCGATCTGCTGACGCGGCAGGGGCTGCTTCCGGCAACCGGATGCGCCGATGGCGGCGCTATCAGCGCCTGGGCCAGCGGCAGTTCGCGCGCGATCAAGACCGGCCTCGCCTTCGTCGAGACGCTGCAAGCCGGCTGCAAGGTCAATCTGGATCACCCGGCGAACGAAGACGAGGAGGACCAGTTCCACCCCGATTCCGCGGCGACCGCGCTTGATGGCGACCGCGCACTGGCAGCGTCGCAGGCGCAGTTCCCGTCCGGCGGACTGCAAGGCGTCATCGCCGCACGCAAGGGCGACTTCGCCACCCTGCAGCGCATCGTTGGCGTGCCGGTCAATCCCGCCTCCACGCTCAAGGCCACGCCGGGGGACAAGCCCGACCTCAAGGGCGGCCTCTCGTTCGGCTCGACGGCCGGACAGACAATCCTGCTCCAGTATCTGGAGGGCATGCCGATGGCGCAGGTCGGCTGGGGCCGCGCGAGCAAGGCGGACATCCGCGCCATCCTGCGCTTCCACCCGGTCAAGTTCCAGTACGAGACCCGCCCCGCCTATGTCGCCCAGCGCCTTGCCGCCCCGATCGTCACGCGTATCGTCGATGCCCTGTCGGGCACGGGCGGGCGCCTGACGCTGCTGTTCGGGCACGACACCAACATCGCAGCACTCGGCGGGTTCTACGACATGCACTGGACCATGGCCGACTACCCGCGCGACGACATCGCGCCCGGCGGCGCCATCGGTTTCGAGCTTGTGCGCGACCGGGCCGGCCGCCGCTTCGTCCGCGCGTTCCAGCAGGCGCAGTCGATGGACCAGTTGCGCGCGCTGAACCCGCTGACCCGGGCCGCGCCGCCCAGCCGCAGCTACCTGCAAATCCCGGGCTGCGGCTCACGCAAGGCCCTGTGCGATCTGGCGACGTTCGAAAGGATCACGCGCGAGCGACTGGCGAAGCCCACCGACTGATCTTCGAGTCCGGTATCAGACCTTGGATTTTATCTGATGCCGGACCAGCGACGCCCGCGCCACTGCAACACCGCTGTCATGCGGGGGTCTTAACCAAATAGCTATCCTGCCAGGAGATAGCTTGACGTGAACGCGACTGTAACGGCCCACACCCATGCCCGCCCCGATATGGAAAAGGGCCTGGGAATCGCCGGGCAACTGGGCTTCGGCGCGGCGATCCTGGCGGCGATCGTCTATGTCGCCTACAGCGTCTATGCCGACGCCAGCGCCTCGGGCATGGCCGCCATCGCGCTGCTGCCGTTCCTGCTGCTCTTCTTGGCGCTGCTCATCGCGCTGGGCTTCGAGTTCGTGAACGGGTTTCACGATACCGCCAATGCAGTCGCCACGGTGATCTACACCAATGCCATGCCCGCCAATGTCGCGGTGGTGTGGTCCGGGTTCTTCAATTTCCTCGGCGTCCTGCTGTCCACCGGCGCGGTGGCTTTCGGGATCGTCTCGCTGCTGCCGGTCGAGCTGATCCTGCAGGTCGGCTCCAGCGCGGGCTTCGCGATGGTCTTCGCGCTGCTGATCGCCGCGATCCTATGGAACCTCGCCACCTGGTGGCTGGGCATTCCCTCTTCCAGTTCGCACACGCTGATCGGCTCGATCATCGGCGTCGGCGTCGCCAACGCGATGATGCACGGCAAGAGCGGCACCGCGGGCGTGGACTGGAGCAAGGCGACCGAGATCGGCCAGGCGCTGCTGGTCTCGCCGCTGGTCGGCTTCGGGCTGGCCGCGCTGCTGTTCCTGGCGATGAAGGTGCTGGTCCGCAACGAGGCGCTCTACCAGGAACCCAAGGGCGATACCCCGCCGCCGCTGTGGATCCGCGTGCTGCTGATCTTCACCTGCACCGGCGTCAGCTTCGCCCACGGCTCGAACGACGGACAGAAGGGCATGGGCCTGATCATGCTGATCCTGATCGGCACCGTGCCCACCGCCTATGCGCTGAACCGCGCCGTGCCGGAAAGCTACACGCAGGAATTCCACGTCGGCGCCGACAAGGCCTATGCCGCGCTCGGCGGCGGCACGACGCCGACCATGCGCCCCGCCGAAGCGCGCCGCGCCGTCACCGCCTATATCGCCGACAAGACCTACAAGCCCGAGACCACGCCCGCGATCGCTGCGCTGGTGAAGGACATCGATCGCCAGGTCGACGAATACGGCTCACTCGCCAAGGTCCCCGCCGCCGCGACCGAGAACGTGCGCAACGACATGTATCTCGCGTCCGAAGCCATCAAGCGGCTTGCCAAGGATGACACCGCAAACCTCGACGACACGCGGATCGAGGCGGTGAACGGCTTCAAGAAGTCGCTCGATGCGGGCACCCGCTTCATCCCCACCTGGGTCAAGGTGGCAGTGGCTTTCGCGCTGGGGCTTGGCACCATGGTCGGCTGGAAGCGTATCGTCGTGACGGTGGGCGAGAAGATCGGCAAGTCGCACCTCACTTATGCGCAGGGCGCTTCGGCCGAACTGGTGGCGATGGGTACGATCTTCGCGGCCGACCATCTCGGCCTGCCGGTATCGACCACGCATGTGCTGTCCTCGGGCGTGGCAGGAACCATGGCCGCCAACCGGTCGGGCCTGCAAATGAGCACCGTGCGCAACCTGCTGATGGCCTGGGTGCTGACGCTGCCTTGCTCGATCCTGCTGGCGGGCGGCCTCTACGCGGTATTCTCGATGGTCTTCTGACGGGCCGATACCCTCGCTTCGCCTGCACGGCCCCGGGGCGGCTTGACGCAGCCCCGGGGTTCGTTCGTGACGGCAGGCAGTCTCGCCTCGACCGCCATCGCGACAAGAATGACCGACGAACCGCCTTAACGGACGTTTTCCTCGTCGATCTTCTTGCCATGCACATCGAACGCTTCCATCGTCACGTGCTTCCCGTCAACGCGGAACTTGGTGTAGGCAAAAGCCGCAAGCGCTTTCTTGGTGATGCCCGGCTCGGGCCAGTCCACCTTCTCCAGCGACGCCCCTGCGCTGCCGGTCACGAAATAGTGAATGCCGTTGGCCTGAGCCCGCTGGTAGTTGTGCTCGTGACCGTTGAGCACGATCGCGTTGTACTTCTCGATCAGCGGCACCCATTCACGCTGGATGCGGAAACTGCGGTCGCGGCGCTTGTACGCAGTGGCCGTATGGACCGGCAGATGGAACGCGACGAAGATGTTGTCGGCGCCCTTGTTGGCCTCCAGATCTTCCTTGAACCAGGTCAGTTCCTCCTGCCAGAGCTTCTCCTGCTCGCTCTCCGTCGACTTGCCCGCCTGGGCCAGCCGCACCCGGTCGTACTCGCTGTCGAGCACGATGAAATGCGATGTTCCCCAGTTGAACGAATAGTAGGTCTTGGGCTGGTTGAACATGTCGTGGACCAGCGGGGCATTCGCCTCGTGGTTACCGTAGACGAGCGCAACGTTGGTCTTGCGCATGAGCGGCGCGGTGATGCGGAAGAAGTCGAACCACTCCTGCTGGTCCGGGCCGGTCTGGATGGCATCGCCCAGATGCATCACGAAATCGGGATCCTCCTTCGACATCGTCGCGATCATTTGCGAATGGATGTCGTCGCCATTGGTCTTGTCCTGCTGCTCGATCGTATTGGACACGTTGCCGTTGCGCGATTCCGCATACATCAGGAATTCGAACGGCTGGCCGACCAGCGGCGGTGTCTTGAACTTGCCCTTGCCGGCCGGCCCGGCGTCATAAGTATAGACGGTGCCGGGCTTGAGATGCGTGAACGTGGTCTTGCGCACCTCGACGGGGAAGCTGGACTGCACCTCCGTACCCTGCCGCACGGTCACGTCGGCGCCCTTTTCCAGCCACGATACGGTGACCGAGGCCGAACTGGTGTTGAGCATGACAGGCGAAGTCACGAAAGGACCGGAGACCTCGGGGTTGCGCGTCTCCTGCGCGGATGCCGCCGTTGCCAGCACGGCCGCCATCGGAAGGGCGGCATGGAACCAATGCATCTTCATGGGTAATCTCCTGAGATAATGTGATGTCTTGAAAAGCGTCCGGCGGGTTGCGTTCACCCCCGGTCAGAAGTTGAAGCGGAAGCCGCCTTCGTAACGCTGGCCGTAGCGGGCGAATTCGACCGGCCGCGATGCATCGCCGGCGTAACGCCTCAGCGGGGCGTTCAGGATGTTGGCGACATCGAAGTACACTTCGAGGCGGTCGTTGATCGCGTAGCGGCTCGAAAAGTCGAGTTGCCGATCCGCTGCGAAATAGAGGTCTCCCCCTTCGGCGGCGCTGGCGATCGCATCGACCCATGGCGAGCGGTACTGGTAGTTCAGGCGGAGCGAGACACCCGACATCTCGTAGTAGCCGCCCACGTTGTAGATCAGCTTCGAGGCGCCCGGGAACTGCACCGAGCGACCGTCGGGCGTATTCGCCTTGCCGCGATTGACGGTGACATTGGCCTGCACGCCGAAGCCGCCCATCCAGTCGGGCAGTCCGAGCGCCTGCGTGTAAGGCTCCAGCTGCTGCTGGAACACGCCTTCGATGCCGTAGAGTTCGCCGCTGCCGCCGTTGAGTGTCGTCGAATAGACGTAGCCCGAACGATCGACGCCGCCGCTGTTGAGCGCGGTGCTGTTGAAGATGCCGGTCGCGGAGAACAGGACGCCGTCGAGCTTCTTGTAAAAGCCGCCGAGGCTGATGAAACCTTGCGGCCTGGTGTACCATTCGAAGTACAGGTCCACCCCCTTCGCGCGCTCCGGGCGGGCCTGCGGGTTTCCGCCCGAAACCGTCTGGCCGGTGTCGCTATAGGTGAAGTTCGGACGCAGGATCGAGTAATCGGGACGCGCCGCGCCGGTGTTGAGCGAAAGGCGCAGCACCTTGCTGGAATCCAGGTTCACGTTGGCGTGCAGGCTGGGGAACACCAGCGTGCGGTCGTTACCCGCGAGGATAGGGGTGGACACTCCCGCCAGCGTCACGAATGCGCGGCCCTCGTTGCTGACCTTCTCCACCCGCGCACCCGCGACCACATTGCCCCAGTCGAACGTCGTCTTGAGCATGGCGAAGCCCGCGAGAACCTCTTCGCTGACCCGGTAATAGTTGGCGGTATTCGGCGCATAATCGCCCGCCGCTTCCGCTTTCGCCAGATTCGCAAGCAGGGTGTCGAGATCGAAATACCGCGCCTGATAGCCGACCGACAGGCCACCGTCATGCATGCTGTCGGTCAGCGCCGAGGCGTAATCGGTGGTTATCCCGGCTGCGGCCGCCTGCGCCGTGGACAGCTTGAGGCTGCGTTCGCGGGCGATCTTGGTACGGCGATCGTATTGCCCGCCGAACGTCAGCACGCTCTCGTGGCCTAGCAGCGACAGATTGCGCGAGAGGACGAGCTTTCCAGTGTAAGCGTCGGTCACGTCCTTCGCCTTCAGGCCCGACAGGCCCGTCAGTGTGAGCGGATAGGCGCTGACGTCGGACACCGCCCCGCCCTGCGACAGGACACCGCTCGTCGAGCGCTGGGTGGTGTACAGCGACAGGCGCGACAGCAAGGGGTTGGAATAATCGTAGCCCACGGTCACGCGGCTGCCCGCGCCCGCACCGTTGGTGCCGAAGGCGGGCGTCGCATACGTCATCGTGTTCGGAATGCTGCGATCGTCGAGCGCACGGGTATAGTTGGCCCGCCACTGCACGTTCCAGTCGCCGATCTCGTGGTCGCCGCCCAGGGTGTTGGTGCTGACGCTCTGCAGGAAATCCTTGTACGAAATGCCGATGGTCAGCGGGATGCCGTAGACAGTTCCGGCCTGCGGCGTATTGCCGGTGCAGATGTCGGCATAGCCGGTGGTGCCCGCAGCAGGCGGGGCGATAGCGGCGCAGGCCGTAGTCCCGGTCGGCAGGCGGCTTTGCTGTTCGGCCATGTTGAAGACGAAGCGGTCGCGCGCCTCGTTCTCCGTCAGCGCGGTGTAGACGGCGGAGGCGAACAGCCGGTGACGATCGTTGATGCGCCAGTCGACCCGGCCGCTGCCGGACCAGTTGGTATTGGTGAAGCGATAGAACTTGTTCGTGCTGGTCGCCGCCCAATACCGGTCCTGCGAACCCGGGCGGGTATCGCGGGCCACCTGCGCCCAGGTATTCTCGAAGTTGTCGACTAGGAAACTGCGGTGATAGTACGTGCCGGACAGCACTACCGCGATCTCGCCCACGCCGGTCTGAAAGCGATCCGACACCGTGAGTGACGTGTCCACCTCACCCTTGTTGCCGATCCGCTGGACGCCGCCGCCCAGCTTGCCTGCGACGTGCAGGCCGGGGAAATCGAAGCCCGAGCGGGTCACGATGTCGATATTGCCCGCGACGGTTTCGCCGGTCATGTCCGGGGTGACGGCCTTGCGCACGACCACCTGCGAGGCGATCGCCGCAGGAATGGTGTCGAACAGCGTCTGGCGTCCACCGGGGCTGATCACGTTGATCCCGTCGAACGACACCGTCGTCCAGTTCTTCGGTGCACCGCGCAAGTTGAGATAGCGGGCGCGGCCCTGATCGCGCTGGATGGCGACGCCGGGAATACGGCCGAGTGCCTGCGCCATGTTCTGGTCCGGCATGCGGCCGACCGAGTCCGACGCCACGACGCTGACCAGCGAATCCGATGCGCGCTGGCGGGCTAGCGCCGCAGCCTCGGATTCGGCGATGGGGTGCGCGCCGGTAACGACGATTTCCGCGGCTTCGGGCTCGACGCTCTCAGCCTTCGGGCCGGAAGCCGCCTCTCCGTCGTTTCCCGCCGCGAGCACGACGACGCTGCCGCTGTCCGAGGCCACCACCAGGCCGCTGCCCTCGATCATGCGGGCGATCGCCGCGCGGGTTTCCATCTGCCCCTGCACCGCATGGCTGCGGAAGCGGCGGGTCACCGCGTCCGGCGCGACGATCTGGATATCGGCCTGATGGGCCAAGCGCGACAGAGCCGTGCCCAGGTCCTGTGCCGGGATGTTGAAGTTTCTTACTTGCGCAAGCGCAGGCATGGCGATGGTCAGCGCGGCGATACCGATCCCCGCCGCCAACCAGGACTTCGATGTCATGAACTGTCCCCTTCACGCGCAGCGATCTGCTGCCCACGTGAAGAAGAGTTCAGGGAAATCGCTTCCCGCCATCCACCCCGGAAAAAATCATCAACGGCCCGGGTTCACTTCCGCCGGATCAGCACCGAACCGTCGCCGGACACCGCTTCCAGCCCCAGGCTGAGCGCGGCGTCGCGGGCGAAGCCGACCGGATTGTTGATCGAATAGACCCCTGAAACGCGCAAGTTCGCCACGGCGGCATCCTGCAACTCTATCCGGGTTTCGGAATAGCGGCCGAACTCCTGCGCCGCCTCGCGCAGGGAGAGGCCGTTCATGTCGACCATGCCCGAGGTCCATGCCGAAACCTGTTCCAGCGCATAAGGCGAAAGCGCCTTTTCGACGATCGCGCCGCCATCATCCAGATGGAGCATCCGCCCGGCCGTCAGGCGGTTCGCAAGCATCTTGCCGGCGCGAACGACCTCGACGATCCCTTCGGACACCACCACGCGAGTACCCGATCCGGAATTGCGCCAGACGGAAAAGCTGGTGCCGATCGCCCGGACGGTGACATCGCCCGCCAGCACCAGGAAAGGACGAGCGGCATCCTTGATGACGTCGAAGCGCGCTTCGCCGTCCAGCAGTTCGACCTTGCGCACGGCGCTGTCGAAAGCCACGGCCACCTCAGTCGCGGTGTTGAGGGTCATCGAGGATCCGTCGGCGAGCGGGTGCCGCTGGATCACGCCCTTGCCGGTGGACACCCGGCTTTTCTGCGTGAGCACGGCATAGGAAAGACCCGTACCCACCACGGCCAGCGCCATCGTGCTGCCGCCGATCAGCATCTGCCGTCGATCCATGCCGAACGACGGCATCCGCCATGTCCGGCCCCGGTCGGGATCGAACGCAGGTCCCAGCGCGGCGGCCTTGTCCAAATAGAGATTCATCGCGCTCGCACGCGCCAGTGCCCCGGCGTGGCGGGGGCTTGCCGCCATCCATGTATCGAGAGCATGTTGATCATCCGGGCTCAGCGGAGCCCGGTCGATCCTGGCCACCCAAGCCGCAGCAATTTCATCAATGGCGTTCGGAGGAGGAGCCACCAACGACCTCTCCCCATGCCGGGTCCGCGATTCGATCATCTCCCAATGATGTCGCCAATCGCCGGTTTCCGCCACGTCCAATCGCTCCGGAGAGCAATATGATCGCCTTTGCCATATGTTTTTCCACGGTATTTTCGGAAATACCCATCTCCGCCGCAACCTGCCGCTGCGACAGACCATGCAACTTTCGCAGCACGAAGGCCTGCCGGCACTTGAGCGGCAGTTGCTCGATCATGGCGCCGAGCCGCTTCAGTTCCTGACGATCGGCCACCACCACCTCGGGGCCAGGGCGATCGCAAGGAACCTGAAGGCTTTCGGCTTCCGCGAACCGATCCATCTCGACGACACGGCCCTTGCGCAAGCTCTTGAGCATCACCGATTTCGCTACGGTGAACAGATAGTTGCGCGGCGCCGCAATATGATCGACGGCCTGCATACCGGCGAGAATTGCGTAAGATTCCTGGACCACGTCATCGACATCCGAAGGCGGCAGACGCGTGGCGAGCCAGCGGCGCAAGTCCGGTTCGTGCGGGATGATCTCCCGCGCGATCCACTGCATCCGGGAGGGAGAGAAGACAGGCATGGGCGCCGCCTATCGGCTCGATGTGACAGGGGCGCTACGATCGCGGCATTGACACCGCAAAACCATGTGATGCCGAGCGGTCTGAACGGCAGCGCCGTTGCCCGGATATTGCCGCAAGCGATCAGAATGCGATGACGTCAGGTCGGATTATCCATGCAAGGCACAGTGATCGCGTTCTAGACGTCCATATCGGAACGATCTTGCGCATGGACCCGGCAAACGAGACGTCCGTGCCCATGGAACGTCGCTTCCCAGCATTGGCCTGTCGCGACCTCGTGCACGCCGGTCACGGCCCCTGTCGATACGAACTGCCCCTTGCGAAGCGGCATGCCGAATGCGTGTAGCTGCTCGAGGGCAAAAGCCATGGCAGCCATCGGACCTCCGGGCAGCGCCGAGGCTTCGGCGGTCCTGACCTCGCTGCCGTCGACCGAACTGGTCACGGTAACATCGTCGAGCATCGGACCGGGCATCAGCGTCGTGAGCGGCCCGACGATCTGCCCCGCGTTGTTGCCGAAGGCGGCGATCGACGCCGTGGTGGGCAACGCCCCGATCCCAGTTACGGGACTGCCCGCGAGTTCGATGCCGGTGTGAATGGCACCGACGAGTTCCGCCGCGCCCGCGCGCGTCCACGCCGCGACGTGCGGTGGCTGGTCGGCGCTGGCGAAGGCCACCAGTTCTGCCTCGAACGCGCCGCTTCCATCCGGGATCAGACGAAACACGCTCGTTCGGCCATCCTCGACATGGACGACATCGCGCGCGAACACCGGCCCTATGAAGCGATCGACGCCGTAGCGTTCGCTCAAGCGGGCGTCGAGGCGACCGACTTTCCAGCCCGCGATCGCATCATCCCATCCCTCTATGGCGCAGCGCTGGATGGCATAGGCCGCATCGAGCGTGTCCGGCACGGCCTCCGGAAACAGCGGCAGGGCTACCTGCCGCCGCCGCGCATCGATGAGCGCGGCGGCGATGCTGCGAACCTGCGCGAGGGCTGCCACGCTCAACGCGTCCACTGCACCGAAAGCGGCAGCACGCGCGACGATCCGCCGACGAAGGCCTTGTAGGTCCCGTTCTCGACCTTCCAGTCGTTCGCCGCAGTATCCCATATCCGCAAGTCGGCGTCCGTCAGGTCGAACGAGATGCGCTGGGTCTGGCGGGGCTTCAGCTCGACGCGCTCGAAACGCTTCAGCTGGCGCTGCGGCTCGCCCGCGGCCTGCGGGAACGCGAGGTAGAGCTGCGCGATTTCCGCGCCCGCCACCTTGCCCGTGTTGCGCACGGTGAAGCTGACCCGCCAGCCCTTGTCTGCCTTGACCAGCTTCATGCCGCCATAGGCGAAACTGGTGTAGGAAAGGCCGTGGCCGAAGGGGAACAGCGGTTCGATCGCCTTGTCGTCATACCAGCGATAGCCGACCAGCAGGTCCTCGCTGTAATGCGCCTCTAGGTTTTTGCCGGGGAACGTCGCGAAGGTCGGGTTGTCCTCGATCCGCCTGGGGAACGTGACCGGCAGCTTGCCCGATGGGTTGGTGCGGCCGGTCAGCACGTTCGCTTCTGCGTTGCCGACCTCGCCGCCCAGGAACCAGCCCTCGACAATCGCCGAGACCTTGTCCTTCCACGGCATCTCAACCGGCCCGCCGGTGTTGAGCACGACGATGGTGCGCTGGTTCGCGGCCGCGACCGCTTCGACCAGCTTGTCCTGCTCGCCGTAGAGCTTCAGGTTGGGACGATCGGCCTCCTCGCTTTCAGAGGTCACCGAGCTGCCGACGAACACGATCGCCGCATCCGCGCCCTTCGCCGCCTCGACCGCCTGCGCGATGGAGCCGACCGGCTGCTGGATGCCCAAGCGATAGGCCAGGTTCCAGTGCCGGGCGGGCATGAAGTCCATGCGGAACGGATAGGCGCGGCCGGCCTCCAGATGCACGCTGGTCCGGCGCTCCCGCCAGCCGAAGCCGCCGAACAGCGGCGAGGGCGAGTTGGGCTGTGACGGCGCGATGACCGGCTTGCCGTCCACCCACACGCTGGTGTTGCCCCGGTCGATCATGCTGAAATCATAGTCGCCGGTGGTGGGCGGCCAGAAGTAGCCGGTCCACTGCATGACGACCTTGTTCCCGGCATCCTCCGACAGTTCCGGGCCGAAGTAGAAGCGCATGAAGACGTCGTCGGTCATCGTGCGCACCGGGGCGCCGTCCATGCTGCCGCTGGTCCACAGCTTCTGCGTCAACCCCTGTTCGTGGCGGTCGGCGGTGGTCGAGAACATGCGCGGGTCGGCCATCGCCGCGAAGCGATCGTTGGTGACGCCGATGGCGTGATCGATCCGGGCCTTGGGCAGCGCCGCCCTCAGCCCTTCCAGCGGCGTGGTGACGCGGATGGCGGTGACTTCGGAACTGCCCCCGCCCTGGATCATGCGGGCATCGGCGTTCGGGCCGATCACCGCGATCCGGCGGATCTTGGCCGGATCGAGCGGAAGCGCATGGCCGTCGTTCTTGAGCAGGGTGATCGCCTGCTCGGCGGCAGCCAGCGAAGTGGCGCGGTGTTCTACGCTGTCCACCTTGTCCTGCGGCCGCAGTGTCCAGCCGTCCATCCGGCCCGAGCGAATGATCAGGCGCAACATGCGCGACACCGAATCGTCGAGCGTCGCCAGGGACACGTCGCCGCGTCGCACCGCCGCGACCATGTCCTTGCCGAAGAACTTGGCCGGCGCGGGCATCTCGAAGTCCAGTCCGGCATTGATGGCAGGCGCGGTGGAATGGGTTGCGCCCCAGTCCGAAATGACGACGCCGGGATAGTGCCAGTCGCCCTTGAGGACATCGCGCAGGAGCCACTTGTTCTCGGTCGAATAGAAGCCGTTGACCTTGTTGTAGGCCGCCATCATCAGCCCCGGGTCGGTTTCCTTCACCACCGCCTCGAAGCCGGGCAGATAGACCTCGCGCAGCGCCCGCTGCGAGACGATGACGTTGACGGTCTGGCGATCGGTTTCCTGGTTGTTCACCGCCAGATGCTTGGCGGTGGCCATGACGCCGGTGGACTGGAGGCCCTTGACCCAGCCCACTGCCATGCGGCCGCTGAGGTAGGGGTCCTCGGAATAATATTCGAAGTTGCGACCGCCCACCGGCACGCGCTGGATGTTGAGGCCGGGGCCCTGGACGATCGAATAGTCGAGCGCGCGAGCTTCCTCTCCGATGGCTTCACCCACCCGGCTTGCCATCGCGGGGTTCCAGGTAGCCGCCATCGCGGAACTGGCCGGGAACGAGGTGGCTTTGTATGTTTCGTTGGCGCGGATACCATTGGGGCCATCGGCCATGCGCACGGCCGGAATGCCCAGACGCGGCACCGCGGCGGTCGCAATGCGCGATCCACCAGCGAGAAGCGACACTTTCTCCTCCAGCGTCAGTTCGCCCAGCAGACTTTTCACCCGCGCGGCGATCTCCTGCTCCGAAGGGGCGGCAGTCGCGGCGACGGTCTGGGCCGCCGCAGGCATCATCCCGATCGGGCTTGCGAGCGCCGAGGCGAGCAGCAACGCGGCGGCGCGGCGGCGCGGCGATCGGGATCTGGAGGTCATGGGCATCGGGATCTTCCTATGGAATGATGACTTTGCGTCAGGTCGGCAAGGCAGCCAGATACGAATGGGCACGCGCCGCGATTCCGGCGGGATCTTCTTCGTATGGCGGATCTTGTTCGAAGAAATAGTGCACCGCGCCCGCCTTCCGGGCGACAGGCAGGATCTCTCGCCAGTCCAGCACACCAAGGCCGAGCGGTGCGGACTTCTGAACGAAGGCATAATCGGGGGTGGCGGCGGCCACGTCCTTGACATGAAGCTGGGTGAAACGCCCCTGATGAGCGCGCAGCAACGCTATCGGGTCACGCGCGGCCGCCGCGACCCATCCCACGTCCAATTCGAAATCGACGCAGGCCGGATCGGTTTCGCCCAGCAGGATGTCCATCCCGCAACCGCCTTCGGGCAGCGGCGCGAATTCGGCGTTGTGGTTGTGATAGCCGATGCGCAAGCCCTCGCGTGCGAGCATCGCGCCGGTCCGGTTGAGGAAGTCGGCATTGCGGCGCCACGCACCGGCATCCATCAGATTGCCGATGCGTGCCACGTATTTGCGCAAACGCTCGTCAGGGAGCCTCGCCGGAGCGTCGTCGGGAAATCGAAACGAGGCCAGCGTCAAGGTACGGGCGCCGATGGCCTGCGCATCGCCAACCAGAGCGCCGAGCGGACCGTCGAAGCTGGGCGCATCGTCGCCGCGACTGCGCCCCTGCACGTGGATGCTGGGGCACGAAAGGCCCGCGGCCCGCAGCATCGCCGCGATCGTACCACCCGAGCGGCCATAGAGATTGGCTATCTCCACTTCGCGGTAACCCATGCTCGCCACGGCCCGCAGCGTACCTTCGAGATCGGTCCGGGCCTGTGCGTCCAGCATGAACAACTGGAGACCGAGCTCTGCCCCGGCAGTCCCGAAGAAATGCGGGGGAGCCGCCATGGCAGGCAAAGGCAACCCCGCCGCAAATGCGGCTTTGCCGATCGCGATCAGACAATGACGCCGGTTGAGCATGACGGTTGGGTACTCTCTGGTCTGCAAAGGCGTGACGGCGCCCGGGTTGGGTGGAGAATGCTCCGGGCGCCGTCGTTCGGTCAGAACTTCATGCCTGCCCGAACACCGTAGACCCGCGGCTGCGAGACATAGACACGGCCCGCGCCATAGCCCGAGAACTGCACCGAGTTCTCGATGTTCTTGATGAAAGCGCTGATATAGTACGCATCATCGGGCGCATTGTACGCGATGTTCGCGTTGCTCTTCATATAGCTCGGGTTACGGAACTGCGTTCCATTGCCGAAATAGGTGACATAGTAGTCATCGCTGATCATCGTATCGACATGCGCCGCAATGTCGCCACCGTTGCCGAGCGGGAACGTGTGCGTGTAGCCCGCCGTCACCACCCAGTTGGGCGAGTTGTCGAGCGGACGCCCGGCGAAATCGACCGTCGTGGTGGGACGATACTCCGTATAGTGCCCATCGAGGTAGTTGATCGACAGATCGACGCGATCCTGCGAGGTCGGGATCAGTGTGAACTGCGTCTCGATGCCCTTGATCGTCGCCTTGCCGGCATTGAGCGTCGTCAGGCCGATCAGGCCCGGCGAACTGAGCTGCATGTTGGTGTAGTCATAATAAAAGCCCGCGAGGCTGAACGTGATCATGCGGTTCAGAGCCTTGCCCTTCACGCCGACCTCGTAGGCGGTCAGTTCTTCCGGGTTGTAGTACAGGTTGACCACCGGGCTGGTGCAGCCCGGCGAACCGGCCGCGCAGCCGTCGTTGAAGCCGCCGGCCTTGTAGCCGGTCGATACGGTGCCGTACGTCAGGATGTCCGGCGTGACATCGTATTCCGCGCCGGCCTTCCAGGTCAGCTTGGAGTCCGTGCGCGCGGCATCGTTGATCGACGAGAGGACATTGGTGTCCGCGCCGATGACCGAGGAACTGCGATCGTAGATCGTCGCACCTAGGCGCGATTTCTGATCGTGCGAATAGCGCAGGCCGCCGGTCAGGCGCAGCCCCTTGACCACCTCGTAAGTCGCCTGGCCGAAGGCCGCCTTCGATTCCGCTTCGACCGGCCCCTGCTGGAAGGTATAGAGCGGGAAGCCCGCATAGCCATGCAGAACCGTGTCCGCGTAGTCGGACTTCTCCTTGAAGTAGTAAAGGCCCGCAACTGCCGTCAGCGGTCCGTCGCCGGAAGTGGCGAGGCGCAGTTCCTGCGAATTCGACTTGTTCTTGGTGTACTGGTACTGCTCGGCGTAGCGGTTCGCGTTGTAGTTGACGTAAGTGCTGCGCTGGTCCTGGTCGAAGATGCGGTAGGAACCGAGATACGTCAGGTTCACCGGACCGAAATCCCACTTCGCTTCGGCCGTGACGCCGTAGATCTTATTGTCCTGATAGGGGTCGCTGACGACCGGATAATTGACCGTGCGCGCCTCGCTCGACGAGGGATGCAGGTACACCGGACTGGTCGTGGTGGCCGCGCCGTAGAAGTTGGCCATGGTGACAGCCTGCGTGCCCGCGCCGCCCTGATGGGTGTAGTCACCTACGATATAAAGCTCGCCCTGGTCGTCGCTGCCGAACTTGGCATCGAGGCTCAGGCGCCCGGCATATTCGTCCTGGTCCTGCCCGAGCTTGTGGTCGCCGACGCCGGTTCCCGCGATCAGGTAGCTATCATGCTTGTTGTAGGCGCCGGCGGCGCGCACGGCGATGCGGTCGCTCAACGGCACGTTGACCATCGCATCGACGCGGTAGGTATCGTAGTTCCCGTATTCGGCATTGACCGCCGCCGCGAACTTGTCGGTCGAAGGACGGTTGGCGATGATATTGACGACACCCGCCGTCGCATTGCGACCGTAGAGCGTGCCCTGCGGTCCGCGCAGAACCTCGACGCGGCCGATGTCGTAGAATGCACCCGAAAGCATCTGCGGGCGAGCCACATAGACGCCGTTGAGCATGAAGGCTGCCGAGGGATCGCCCTTTTCCGTACCGTCGGCGCTGGATACGCCGCGGATGGTCACCTGCAGACCGTTCGCCTGATCGATGCGCACGGTCGGAATGACGGTAGCAAGGTTCGATGCATCGGTGATGCCCGCGCTCTTGAGCTGGTCGCCGGTCGCCGCGCTGATCGACAGCGGCGCCTTCGACAGCAGTTCGGGGCGCTTCTGGGCCGTGACGATGATGTCACCGCCGGCCTGCTCGTCGGCCGCAGCGGGCGCTTCCTGCGCGCTGGCGGGCAGCGTGAACATCAGAGACGTGGCAAGGAACGTGCCTCGCAGATACAATGCAGCCTTCGTCATGGTAACCCTCATGGTAAAGTGAATGGGAGCACCGGCGAGCATCTTGCTTCTCCCGGCACGATAGTTCCTGCGGCAAATTCGGTTTCGGCGGTGGTCAGCCTGCGCCGGATATTTCCAGCGCGGGCCTTGCGATGAGTGAACTCCACCAGTTGTCCGGCAGAGCGGCGATGAAGAGATTTTCGGTGCGATAGTGCGCGATCAGCCATTCGCCGCCGACCTGCTCGAACGCGACGTTGAGGCGGCTGGAGCGCAGCAGCGAGCCGCCTGCGGCATCGACCCAGGGCTGGAACTGGACCCAGTCGCCGGTGACCCTGTCGCCCGTGGCCTCGAGGCTTTCGGTGCACAGGTAATGCGTATTGAAGACCTGCACGGGTTCGCGCTGCGTATAGAAGTTCAAGAAATGCGCGGCGATCGCCTCGCGCCCGACCTGGCTGCCGAACTGCGCGCCATGCGCACCGCCCACGCCTTCCCAGATCGCATCGGGCGTGAACAGCGCCGCGATGGCCCGGGCCCGCTCCTCCTCGCTCGCCCCGGCCATGAGGCGTGGCACGTCGCACAGGCGCATGTAGCGGCCCAGCGTGCGGCGCGCTCCGGCCTCGGCCTGGAGCAGCGCCACGTCCGCGCGAAGCTGGTTCAGCTCGGCCTGCAATTCGCAAATCTGCCCGATGGCGGCATCGGTCCCGGACGATTCAGACATCACGCGCCTCCCGGACGAGCGCGGCGGCGCTGCGCAAGGGCTGCCAGGCCAACAGCATGGCGACGATGCACACCGCTGCCAGCGACAGGTGGACTTTTGCCGGATCACGCAGGACCTTGTCGGTCAGCAGCGCTACCAGGCTCACCCCGCCGGTCTGGCCGATGAGGTTGGCGATGAGCAGGAACAGCGCGGTAATCTGCGCTCTGACACGCGGCGGCACGCTGGTCTGCAACGACTGCGATGCATGGACGAGCGGCCAGGGCGCAACGAACAGCGCCATCGCCGTACCGAGCATCAGCATCGGCCCGCTCCCGGCGACGGCGATGATCACCATCGCGGGCACCATGACCAGCATGCCGATGATCGCCGCACGCAGAGGCGCACTGCGCCCATAGGCGGCGGACAGGCGATCGGCCAGCCAGCCTGCGGTCAACGTCCCCAGCGGGCAACAGACCAGGACGAGCGCGCCCGCGGTCAGCCCCAAATGCGCGGCATCCAGTCCGAGCCGCCGCCCCAGCATCGCCGGCAGCCACGCCATGATCGAGAAGAATGCCGCCGCAAGCGCGGTGAACCCGCAGTAGTGCCGCACGAGGAAGGCGCGCTGCGGCTTGAGCTGTGCCCAGGCTGCTGCCAATGACACGCGATCTGCCGCCGTATTGCGGCGCGGATCGCGCACCCCGAAGAGGATCACCGGCGCAAGCACGAGGCCCGGCAGGCCGACGATCACGAACATCTGCTTCCAGACGGCCAGATCGCCGAACAGCGGCAGGCCTGCGCCGGGGCGCGACAGCATCGCGACCAGCCCGCCACCAAGCAGGTAGGCCGTCGCCGCGCCGAACTGGGAGCCCATGGAAAACAACGCGATCGCGCGGCCCAACATGGCGGGCGCGACGATGTCGGCGATCAGCGAATAGGCCGCAGGCGTCAGCGCGGCTTCGCCGACGCCGACAAGGATGCGCGCGATGAAGATGTGGCCGTAGCTGTCTGCCAGCCCCGACGCGATCGTCGCCAGGCTCCAGCACAGGATGCCCGCTCCGATGACCCGGTTGCGCCGAAAGGTGTCCGAGGCCCAGCCCAGCGGCACTCCGGCGACGGCGAAGAACACGGAGAACGCCAGCCCCGTCAGGAAACTGAAGCGCAAGTCGTCGATCTGGAGGTCGGCCTTGATCGGTTCGATCAGCAGCGCAAGGATTTGCCGGTCCACATACGACAGCAGGTATACCACCGTCAGCAGCCCGACGATGACCCAGGCACCGCGCGTTTGCATCGACGATGGTGCCTGAGGCGGGAATGCCGATGGGATTGGATCGACTTGCATAAGCGCACTGTCCCTGAACTTCGCTCAGCCACCGCCGCCCGAAGCCAACACGCAAGCCGAAAGGCATGCATGTTTTGCCATGGTCATTGTTGCGGCCGTTGAAGGGCTTCGATTCGCTTGCGCCACTCGTTGCGGTAGCGCGATATCTGCATACCGTTCTCATTCGAAAATTGATCCATGTCAAACCAAAAATGTATAAATGCGTCAAATATGGTTGCATGATGAAATATACGTGCGTAAAGTGTATGCACTTAGCGCGAGGTGTTCATGACCGCTTTCCTCCCCGAAGATGCTGAAAAAGGCAGCAATGCCGAAGAGGCTTACGCCGAGGTTCTCGGCCGCCTGCGCCTGGGATTGATCGCCCCCGGCGACCGCATCGTGGACAAGGCGCTTGCTGCGGAACTGGGAATGTCGCGCATGCCGGCTCGCGAAGCCCTGCTGCGGCTGGTCCACGAAGGTTACCTTGTCGGTTCGACGAGAGGCTTTAGACTGCCGACGCCGAGCAACGCGGACATTCTGGAGATCTTCGAGATCCGCAAGATGCTCGAGCCTCGCGCGGCGGCAATGGCTGTGGTCGAGATGACTCCGGAGAGCTTGGCCACGCTCGAGGCTGCATTCGCGGACGCGCAGAAAGCCTACGAGAAAGACGACATGATGGCGCTGTTCAACGCCAACGTCGCGTTTCGCGAGGCGTGGCTGGCGGTGGTGCCCAACGTGCGCCTGGTGGCGATGATCCACAGGCACTTCGACCAAGTCAACGCGGTCCGCCTGGCCACCTTGCACGACAAGGAGACGCGGGCGATCTCGGTGACGATCGCCAGCACGCTGCTGGCGGGCTTCCGCCGCCGCGACTCGCTCTACGTCTACGAGCAGATGCTCAGCTTCATCGAGAACGCGCGGCTGCGCTTCGTCGCGCTTAACCCCTTCGATGAACTTGGCCTGGGGAGTGAAGACAAGTGACCGACGAATTTGGTGCCGTCGCGCGGAAACTCGATATCGGCGACGGCCCGGTGCGCGTGCTGGTCAAGGATTGCCTCGACATCGCGGGCTACCCGACGTTCCAGGGCAGCGCGGTCATGGCGGATACCGCGCCGGCAGCCGATGACGCCGAGGTTGTCCGGCGCCTGCGCCGGGACGCTTCGCTGACCATCGTGGGCAAGGCCAACATGCACGAATTCGCATTCGGCGTGACCGGCGCCAATGCCTGGGCGGGCACGCCCGTCAATCCTCGCTGGCCCGATCGCATTCCCGGCGGCTCGTCGAGCGGCTCGGCCGTGGGCGTGGCGGCGGGCATCGCCGATATCGCGATCGGTACTGACACCGGCGGCTCGGTCCGCATGCCCGCCGCCTGCTGCGGGCTGGTCGGCTTCAAGCCCAGCTTCGGTCTCGTCAGCCGCGAGGGCGCTCATCCGCGCGAGAGTACGCTGGACTGCGTCGGCGTCTTCGCCACGAAAATCGATGACGTCGAGCGCACCATGGCCACGATCGTCGAACAGTGGCCGACCGAGGAAGCCCCTGCCGCGCTGCGGATCGGCGTGCTCGACGTCGAGGCGGACGGCGAAGTGCGCGCGGCGTTCGCGACGGCCATGACCCGCTTGGGCGACGTCGAGACGTGCCGCGCGAATTCGTTCGTGGATGCCTTCACAGCGGGAATCACGGTCATGGGCGCCGAAACCTGGACCGCGATCGGCGAGCATGTCGATCACCCGGGCATGGGCGAGGACGTACGCGCCCGGGTTCGCGCGGGCAGCATGGTACGCCCCGAAGACCTGATCCAAGCCGAAGCCATCCGCGCCCGGTTCGCCGCCGAGATCGATGCACTGCTCGATCGGTTCGACGTGCTGCTTCTGCCGACCCTGCCGGTGGTCCCGCCGACGATCGAGGAAGCCGCCGACCCGCGCACCTGCGTACCGCTCACCCGGCTGGTACGCCCCTTCAACTTGTCCGGCCACCCGGCTGTGACGCTGCCGCTGCTGTCCGATCGCGGGCTGCCGGTCGGTCTCCAGATCGTCGGCCGCATGAACGGCGACGCCCGGCTTTGCGCCTGCGCGCGCGAAATCGAGAAGCGGCTCACCGCCGCAAGCTGAGTTCGAAGATAGAGGCCCGCCGATCGCAATCGCGGTCTGCGGGCCTTCATAACAAGGGAAAATCCATGACCACGACGACCTCCCGGGGCGGCGTCGCGATCGACTGCGGACACCTCGTCCGCGACGACCGCGTCCATACCTCGCTCTACAAGGATCCGGCGATCTTCGATCAGGAGCTGGACCGGATCTTCCGGAACACCTGGGTCTGGGTCGCGCATGAAAGCGACGTGCCCAAGGCCAACACCTTCAAGACCTCGTGGGTCGGTGACCAGCCGGTCATCGTCACGCGCGACAAGACGGACACCATCCACGTCCTGCTCAACCGCTGCCGCCACCGCGCCGCGAGTGTGTGCGAGAAGAAGAAGGGCAAGTCGAGCGTCTTCGTCTGCCCTTACCACGGCTGGAGCTACGGCGTGGACGGCGCGCTGCGCAAGGTGCCGCACGCCTCGGGTTACCAGAGCGAGCCGGAAAAGGCGGAGTTGAGCCTCGTCTCGCTGCGCGTCGAAACTTACAACGGCATGATTTTCGCCACCTTCAAGGATGACATCGAGCCGCTCGCCGAATTCCTCGGCCCCGCGAAGAAGTGGATCGATCTGTTCATGAAGCAGGGGGCGGGCTTCGGCGTGAAGACGCTGGGCGAACACAAGTTCCGCTTTCCCGGAAACTGGAAGATCCAGCTCGAGAACACGACCGACGCCTACCACTTCCCGATCGTCCACAAGACCTTCCTCGACAGCCTCGATGCGGAGACCGAGAATATCTTCGACGTGCTGGGCCATGGCGGCTGGGTAGAGAACCTCGGCAACGGGCACTCCGTCATGGTGATGATCCCCGATCTCATCGACCTTGAGGACAATCTCGAGGCACCGATCCCCGATCGCTTCGCCGACCTGGCGGCCGAACTGGTGGCCGAAGGCCACGACGACGCGACCGTGCGCCGCGTGGTGCGCGCGGTGGGCGGCACCGGGTTCAACCTCAACCTGTTCCCCAATGTCGCCTGCTCGATGGCGTTCTTCCGCGTGCTGCGCCCGGTGGCCGTGGACGAGACCGAGATTACTCACGTCGCCATCGGCATGGATGAGGGCCCTGTCGCGGGCAACCGCATGCGCCTGCGCCTGCACGAACACTTCCAGGGACCGATGGGCTTCGGCACGCCTGACGACGCCGAGGGCTGGGAGCGCGTCCAGCGCGGTGCAGCGGCGGGCGATGATCTGTGGATCATGGTCAACCGAGGAGTCGATGCGCCCGAGGGGGTAGCCGAAGCCGGCCACGATGCAGGCGACGTCAGCGCCGAAACCGGCATGCGTGCCGCCTATCAGCAGTGGAAGAGGATGATGACGGCATGAGCACCGAGGCGATGACCGCAACCGTCGATGCCGCCGAAGCCTTCGGCGCCATGCAGTTCATCTGGCGCGAGGCCGAGATTCTCGACCGGCTCGACTACAAGGCATGGCTGCCGCTGTGGTCGCAGGACGGCCTCTACATCATTCCCACCGAGTTCGGCGTGAAGGACCACGCCGATGCGCTCAACGTCGCCTATGATGACGCCGAAATGCGCGAGGCTCGCGTGAAGCGGCTGCGCAGCGGCTTCTCCATGTCTGCCTCACCGCCGGCGCGGACGGTTCGCACGATCTCGCGCTTCGTGTTCGAGCGGGACGGCGACGTTCTCGTCGTGCGCTCGGCGATGCAGATCGCCGAATACAAGTTCGAACGGCTGAGCACGATCGCCGCCGATGTCGAGCACCATCTCGAAGCGGCCGAAGACGGCCAGTGGCGGATCGGGCGCAAGGTCGTCACGCTCGTCAATGCCGACGATTACCTGCACGGCATCGGATATCTGTTCTAACCGGTGAGGGACGGCTGGAACCGGCAAGTGTCGGAGGCCGTGCGGTTTGCCGTCGGCACCCGATACTTGCCGGATTTCCGCAGGACGCGCTTCCTTC
>NZ_JABXWS010000141.1:0-1280 GCF_015594425.1 Novosphingobium sp. HR1a | reverse complement strand
AGGACTGATCGGCAAGGCATCATGGAAAAATCAGACGTCGTCATCGTAGGAGCGGGACATGGGGGAGCGCAGTGCGCGCTCGCCCTGCGCCAGAACGGGTTCACCGGAACCATCACCGTCATCGGCCGCGAGCCGGAGCATCCTTACGAGCGGCCGCCGCTTTCGAAGGAATACTTCGCGCGCGAGAAGACCTTCGACCGTCTCTACATCCGCCCGCCGACGTTCTGGGCCGAGAAGGAGGTGACCTTCAGGCTCTCCACCGAAGTCACCAAGGTGGACGCCGAGGCGAAGGAACTGACGCTCTCGAACGGCACGACCTTCGGTTACGGCAAGCTGGTCTGGGCGACCGGCGGCGATCCGCGGCGCCTGTCGTGCGGCGGCGCCGAGCTGGCTGGCGTCCACGCCGTGCGCACCCGCGAGGACTGCGACACGCTGATGGCCGAGGTCGATGCGGGAACGCGCAACATTGTCGTCATCGGTGGCGGTTACATCGGGCTGGAGGCAGCGGCGGTGCTGTCGAAGATGGGGCTGAGCGTGGTCCTGCTCGAAGCCCTGCCGCGCGTGCTGGCGCGCGTCGCGGGTGAGGAACTGTCCGAATTCTACCAGAAGGAACACCGCGATCACGGAGTCGATCTGCGCACCGGCGTGGCGGTGGAATGCCTTGAGGGCGACGGTCACCGGGTAACGGGCGTGAAGCTGGTCGATGGCGAGGTCATCCCGGCCGAGGCGGTGATCGTCGGCATCGGCATCGTGCCCGCCGTCGGCCCGCTGATCCTGGCGGGCGCCTCGGGCGCGAACGGCGTGGACGTGGACGAGTTCTGCCGCACCTCGCTGCCGGACATCTACGCGATCGGCGACTGCGCGGCCTTCGCCTGCGATTATGCAGGCGGCACGGTGATGCGCGTGGAATCGGTGCAGAACGCCAACGACATGGCGACGTGCGTGGCCAAGGCGATCTGCGGGGACGAAAAGCCTTACAAGGCGTTCCCTTGGTTCTGGTCGAACCAGTATGATCTCAAGCTGCAGACGGCGGGGATCAACATGGGCTTCGACCAGACGGTGACGCGCGGCGACGTCGAGGGGCGCAGCTTCTCGGTGGTTTACCTCAAGCAGGGCAAGGTCGTGGCGCTGGACTGCGTGAACATGGTCAAGGACTACGTGCAGGGCCGCAAGCTGGTTGAGGCAGGCGCGACGCCCGATATTGGGCGCCTCGCCGACGCGGGCGTGCCGCTCAAGGAACTGGTGTGAGGATGACGTCGTCCCGGACCCGATCCGGGACC